>NZ_JARAVL010000047.1:0-65269 GCF_033792725.1 Streptomyces sp. PA03-5A
CACGGCGGCCCCTGATCACTGCGGGCCACCCGGTCCGGCGTCAGTCCCGTCGCCGTCCTGCAACCGCTCTGGCTTCGGAACTCCACCACCGCACCGTCCTGCACACTGCAACTAGCTGTACTGCGGATACTGCTGACCGGCAGTTCGTCTCTGCCAGGCCCTCTGGTCCCTCTGGGCTACGAGAGAAACCATAACCACACCACCGTCCAATGTCTACTCCAGCCAACACAGATTTCTGCGTGTTCGACACTGAGGTAATCGGCTGCGAACGGGGACAACCGCGGGGCCGCCAGCGCCGGGTTGACGGGCCGCGGGCCTGGGCACAAGCACCCAGCGGGTGCACAGCCAGCCCCGGTTCTCACCGCTGGCCCCATGGCTTCGGGGACCTGGCCCTACGTCGTTCCCGCCCCTTTAGCCAGCAAGGGGGACTGGGTGCGCGGCCGACCGTCGGCCGGGCCCTGCGTATGCAGCCCGGCGAAGGCAATACGGCCTCCCTGGTCGTCCCGGTCTTCCTCAGCCCCGGCAAGGAGCCCGACGACATGGTCTCTTCCCGCTCCTACGAGGGCCTGACCAAGGCCCTGAGCGCACTGCGCGCACATGACACCGAGGCCGTCGAGCAGCTGGCCACCCCGCAGGCGGCCTCCCGGCGGCGGTCCGCCCCATCTGGGGCTGCCGGTGGAGGGCATGGCGCGGTGGGAGGCGTCAGTGCGCCGGCGAGTGGGCTGCTGTCGTTCTCTGCGCCGCGGGACCCTGCGCAGCTGGCGGCGTTCATCAGCCTGCGGGTGTTGTAGCCGGAGTCCGAGTTCTGGCGGCGCGGCCTGCAGGCAGCCCTCGCCTACCACGGCGACCTGCGCGTCCCTTACGGACACCGCACTCCCGACGGTTTCCCCCTCGGTATGCGGATCACCCGCCAGCGCCAAGCCCACACCCGCAGCCTTCTCGACGCCGAACGGGTTCAGCAGTCGACGAGCTCGGCATGATCTGGAGCCACGGGGAGCTCGCCTTCACCGAGGGCCTGGCCGCTGCACGAGGCGGGGCCGCCGAACACGGCCATCTCCTCGCCCCACCGACGCCACCTGGCAGGGCTACCCCATCGGCCAATGGCTGAAGAACCAGCGCGCAGCAGCCCGCCGCAGCAGTGCAGCTGGTAGCCGGAAGGCCGCAGGGCTGAATCGCGACCGGCGGCAGGCACCCGAAGACATCGACCCCGCCTGGTGCCCCACCTGGCCCGTGGTGTGGCAACGCTGCTTCCACCTCGCCCGCACCTACCACACCGCCGGCGGCACACTCCCTGACCGGGACGCCCAGCTCGTCATCCAAGGCGAAGACATGGGCCGCTGGATCCACACTCAGCAAACCCAGTGGGACACCCTCACCACCGTCCAGCAATGGCTCCTGACCGAGATCCTCGGCATCACCACCGCTCCGGAGGAACGCACACCGGCCCTGAGGGCTGCAAAGCCGAGACGCACCCGGGCACAGATCTGGGCCGCCAACCTCACCGCCGCCCGCCAATACGCCCAACGGGAAGGACACCTCAACGTCCCCCGCCCCCACATCGAGACCATCGACGGCACCGAGCACCCTCTTGGCGTAGTCACGTTGATCGGGTGCATGCCCGAGGGCGTCGAGCCGGCGGTGGGTGAATTCCCCGCCTTCTGAACCAGGGGCGCTAGCGCGATGTCCGGCTCGGCCGAGGGCGGAGGACCGGTGAGCGCGCCGTCGGCAATACCAGCCGACCTGGTGAAGTGAACGGCGTACCTCCATCCGTCCGGAGTCCGGTACAGGACGAGACTGGTCAACGTCCCCCCCCGGCCGCCGTTTACTCGCCATGCCGGCGAGGGACTGCGCACTCGCCGCCCATGCGGCGCGTTCGGCGTCACCGGGACGTACGCGCCCCCGACCGTCCGGGTAAACGGATGGTCGAGGGCGAGCGTGACGCGACAGGATGCTCCGCATGACATTGCCCACCCCCGAGTTGCACACCGCTCGCCTGCGACTGCGGCCGTTCACCGACGCCGACGCTGCGCCGCTCTACGCGCTGCACAGCAGCACCCACGTGCTGCGTTACTGGGACTCCCCGCCGTGGACCGAACCGGCCCGCGCCCAGCGCTTCATCGCGACCTGCCGGATGATCGAGGAGGAAGGCACGGGAGCGCGGGTGGCCGTCGACCGCGTCTCCAACGGCGCGTTCATCGGCTGGTGCGGCCTGACCAGATGGAACCCGGACTTCCGCAGCGCGTCCCTGGGCTACGTCTTCGGCGCCGCCGCGTGGGGCCACGGCTACGCCACGGAGACCGCGCACGCCGTCCTGCGGTGGGCGTTCGACACCCTGGACCTGAACCGCGTCCAGGCCGAGACCGACACCCGCAACGTGGCGTCCGCCCGGGTCCTGGAGAAGCTCGGCTTCGTCCGCGAAGGCACCCTCCGCGAGGACTGCGTCGTCAACGGCGACGTCTCCGACTCCTGGGTCTTCGGCCTCCTCCGCCGCGAGTGGCACCCGACGAGCACGCCGACGGCCGGTCGATAGGACCGAGACTTGCCGGCTTTTCAGTCCACAACCTCCACCGAGGTCACCGTGACTCGCTCCGGCGAGCTCAACGTCTTGGCTTGCCCCACCGATCCCGCCCATCCGCGCCGCTGGAGCATGGAGCGCCAACATTCTCATCTGCGTACTCGGGTGCTGTCGCTTGTCGTGAACATCGAACAGGCTGCGGCCCGGGTGCCTTCCGAAGCACTGAATAACTGCTGTCGTCACCGGTGAGCGAAGCCACCACGCACCTCTGGCACTGTTCGCCCGTGTCCCCGGGCAAGTGCCCCGGCCTCGCATGGACAGGGCACTATCCAAACCGGCGTCTCTCCTTCGGCGTACCACTGGGCCGGTGCCCGGGGAAGTCGCGACCGATCTGGGGTGCACCAGCTGTCCACCAAGGTGTGGGGCGGCTCGATCATCCGCCGGAAGCGCACGAAATCATGGCCGGGGCGCGGAGTTGGGTCGCGTCCGGGTGCCACTGCTGCGGCGGCTGACGGGTGCCTTGGGCTGAGGTCTTCCACCGAGCCGGGGTACTCCTACGGGCGCGACGGGCTGGTGATGCGGGTCCTGGTGGCCCAGGACGCTCCCGAGCACACGCTTGGGGCGTCCGGAGGCGCCGCCGGGCGCGTTGCGGACAAGCTCAGCCGCGGAAAAGGGGCGGGCCGCGCGCCGGGACGGCACGCCCGCGCGGGACAGTCGGGCAATCTCCCGTCCACCGCCGTGGCACATATCCGGGCCGCGCAGCCCGGGAGCCCAAAGCAGGTGCGAGCGTCGGGGCAGGCTCGCCGCACCCGGCGGCCAAGCCCTGCCGTCTGCGCTCCCCTGCAGACGGCAGGTCTTCCCTTCGACGACCCAAGTGTTCCGCCAGAGGCTGCTGACTGCGTTGCGGGCCGAGGAGGATGCGTGACCCATTCCCGTCCCCTGTTTCCAGGCGGCTTTGTGCCGCACCGGCCCGCTGCAGGCGCCGCCGACGAGGAGCAGCAGTCCGGCGTAGGCGCCGAAGCGGCCGGCGAGGTAGGCGTGTGCGACCGGTCCGGAGGAGGCGCTGCCGGTGCCGGAGGCGGACACCGAGGTGGTGGAGGTTGCGCCGATGGAGAAGGTGTAGGCGCCGGCCACGGGATGGCTGTCGGCGGAGACCACGTGGTAGGCGACGGTGTAGGTGCCGTGGGCCAGTGGATTGACGCGCCCCGCCCTGCACCCCTTCACCCCCGCGCAGGCCCGGGGCATCTCATCCAAGCTGGAACGATCGGTCATTCCAAATGTTAGGCCCCGATCACACCCTCCGCGCGAGACGCCGACTCGGCCACGCCTCGCCCATTCGGGATAGATCGCCAGAATCTACGATAAAATCATCTTGTGGCCGCATATGAGAATCTCGTCGTGGCCAGTCAAGGGGATTCCGTCTGGATCACCCTGAATCGGCCTGAACGCCGAAATGCCTTGAGCTGGGAGCTGCTTCGCGAGTTGCAGATGGCACTGACCGAGGTGGCGGGCTCTCCGGCGGTAGGTGTTGTTCTGGCGGCGAATGGACCGGTTTTCAGCGCCGGGCATGACTTCTCCGACGTGCTCGCACAGGACGCCAAGGGCATTCGGGAGCTGCTGCATCTGTGTACGGACGTCATGCGGCTTCTTCAGTCCGCACCGCAAGTGGTGGTGGCCAGAGTGCATGGTTTGGCCACGGCCGCAGGTTGTCAGCTCGTGGCATCGTGTGACCTGGCGGTGGCGGGTGAGTGTGCCGGATTTGCACTTCCCGGCGGCAAGGGGGGGTGGTTCTGCCACACGCCTGCCGTGCCGGTGGCCCGCTCCATCGGACGCAAGCGACTCATGGAGATGGCCCTCACCGGCGAGGTGATCGGTTCCCGTACCGCCCTGGAGTGGGGACTGGTCAATCGAGTGGTCCCCGACGGCGAACTGGACGAGGCGGTCGAGGAACTCCTCGCCCGGGCCAGTCGTGGCAGCGCGGCCAGCAAGGCGCTGGGGAAGCGAACCCTCTACGCACAGCTGGACCGTCCCGAATCCGACGCTTATGAGATCGCTTGCGAGGTCATGGCTGATGCCTCTCAGACCCCGGCAGCTCGCGAAGGCATTGCATCCTTCCTGGAGAAGAGGCCGCCGGTGTGGCCCGAGTGACGAATGAACGGAGCCCTGAGACGACGATGCAGGATTCCACGTCGGTGCCGATGCTCATCATCGGCGGGGGGCCGTTTGCGCTGTCGGCGGCCGCGCTCGCAGGTGACCGAGGCGTGGATGCGGTCGTGGTCGGACGGCCGATGGGGTTCTGGTCCGAGCACATGCCGCCGGGAATGCTGCTGCGTTCGGGCATCGACTGGCATCTGGACGCCACCGGCGTCTACACCCTGGAGGCCTATCTGCGGGAACGGGCCCTCTCGCCCAAAGAGGTTGATCCGATTCCCGTGGAGCTCTTTCGTGAGTATGCCGACTGGTTCCGCCGCGCCAAAGGCATCACCCTGAGGCAGGACCTGGTCACGCGCCTCACCCACCGGGACGGCACGTTTTACGCAGAGCTCGACAGCGGCGGGCGGATACGCGCCGATGTCGTGGTCGCCGCGGCGGGTATCAGCTACTTCACCCGACTACCCGATTGGGGCGGCTCGATCCCGTCGGGCCGCGCGTCCCACAGCTGTGACCTGGTCCGCTTCGATGCCCTGTCCGGGCAGCGTGTGCTCATCGTCGGAGGCCGACAGAGTGCGTATGAGTGGGCGGCTCTGATCGGTGAACACGGGGCGGCTCGCGTCGATGTGGTGCACCGCCATCCCATGCCCCGTTTCGCGTCGGTGAGTTGGACGTTCTTTGACGACTACCTTGAGGCCACGATGCGGGGTTCCGGATGGTGGCGCCGCTTGCCGGTTCCCGTACGGGAAGCAATCCTGGCGCGATGTTGGGAGGCCGGCCGCGGCACGCTGGAGCCGTGGCTGCCGGCGCGGCTCGATGCGGCCGACGTCCGGATCTGGCCGGAGACCGCAGTGGTCCTGGCGGAGCCGACAGTGGACGGCGGGCCGGTGCGGATCACGATGTCGAACACTGAGTCCTTGACCGTGGATCAGGTGATCTTCGCCACTGGATACGCGGTCGAACTGGCCCGCGTCCCGTTCCTGGCGGACCTGGTGGAACGCATCAAGATGCGAAATGGCTCTCCAGTGCTGGACGAAGCCCTCCAGAGCACCGTTCCTGGGCTGTATCTCACCGGCTTCTCCGCGGCGCAGGATTTCGGGCCGTTCTTCGGTTTCGTCAAGGCCGCTCCGGCATCCGCCGCCCTGATCATGCGCGACATGCTGGCACGTACGGGCTGAAGTGGCGCTCCAGTCTGCATCGAAGCTCACATGGGCCTGGGTCCATCTCGAACACGCATATGTGCGAGCCGGTGCCGCGTCGACGTTTCGCTGCGACCGTCGCCGACTGTGGGCCCACGGCTGGCCGACGACCGCAGAACCGCGAAACGCGTTGGTGACGGGTCAGTTGGGCGCGTTGGCGTTCTGCGTGGGAGCCGCGAACTCCTCGGGCCCCCCGCAAGGCCGGGCGGACACCGGCCGTGACCCCGGCTGGACTCTGTACCGGTCACGGTCCCGGTGGTAGGCCCAACGCTGGGGGCGGGGGCGGGGATTTCGGTAGGGGTGGGCCCGGTGCCGGCCGCACGCTTCGCTCCGTCAGCCAGACGCGGGCGGCGGGCGATGGGGTGGGGGCTGCGGTGGCGACTGGCAGAACGCTTCGATGGTGTCGGCCACTTTCAGCGCGTGCGCGGCACCGGCTTTCGCCGCCTCCCGGGCGGTACCGCCCATCTCTCAATTTTCACGGTCGATAACCGGGAGGGAGCGACAGGAGGTTAGCCCTGCTGGTGGGGCGGAGCGCTTCCCTTCGCATAGACGGCGTTGACGATGCCGTCCGGCTGGTCGTCAGTGGGCTTCAGCATCGTTGAGCTTCATCGATCTGTGAGAGCGCGGTTGAGACGCGCAGGGGGTGGTCAGGTGTCGTCGTCGGTGAGGAAGCCGCGCATCGGCACAGGCGGCAAGCCCTCGGAGAGCGCAGCCGCGTGACGGCGCAGGTCAGCCATGAAGTACGGGGTGAGCTGGGGGTGGTGGAGGACGGCTGCCAGGACCATGCGCTCGACGTGCTCGGCATAGAGCACAGGCCCGGGCGGGGGCTGATCAGGGTCGGACGTACCGACCAAGGTCTTGGGCATGTGCGCCTCACAGATGGCATGCGCGCCTCACAGATGGACGGAGAACGGTCTCGACAGCTACGAATGAGGCTGCTGGAGCGGCAGCGTCGACCGCAGGGGGATGCCGGTGGCCGCGCCTTCAGGCAGAGCGGCGGTTCCTAGGGATTGGGGGCCGGTCGCGGATGTACTGGCGGTGGCGCACTCGGGTCGAAGGGCTCCCATTCGGTGCGCGTGTGGTCCGCGGCCGCGTCATTGCCGGCGTGCGTGGAGCAGCGGTGCTTGTACCAGCACAGTTGCTCGGCATACGGCAGTCCGGTCAGGTCGTAGACCCCCATCAGTTCCTGCGCGATCGGCAGGCGTCCGCCGCCGGTGCCAAGCAGTGGATCCCCTGGCTCCAGGCGCCACGTACCCGGCAGGGCACCTGGGTCCTGGACCGATAGAGGGCAGCGGCGGCGGCTGCGGGTGTGGGGCCCGGGTAGCGGGTGTAGAGCAGGCACACCATCGGCCGAACCGCCAAGCAGGGCGACGCAGGGGCTGACTCCTGCTCGGAACGAGGCGTGAACAAACCGGGTCCTGCCGCCGGCGCGCATTCAGACCCAACGTACACCGCACCTCCGCCAGCAGCAGGCTCCGGTTGCCCGCCGGGCCGGCCGGGCACACGGCGTGATGTCGAACCCGGCACCAGGCGCTCCGTCCTGGCCGGAGTGGGCGGCGCCGGAGGAGACATGCCAGCGCTCCAGCAACGCCGCTGTCACGGAGCGCGGACCAGGCGTCTACCAGGTGAGGGCCTCCTACGTTGTCGATCGCGACGGGTGTTCTCGTAGATCCACTTCAGCTACATGAGCACGTCCGGTCTGTCGATCGGAGTTATGAGCGTTCACCTTTCCCGGCCGGGTGGTGCGCGCCTGTGCCGGGAATCGAAGAAGACCGTATGTCGCGCATCTGCACTCTATAGTGCAGACGAAACAAATGTCTTCGTCAACTAAAGTGGCCGCTGTGACTTCGCAGCGCAGCAACAGTGCAGAGGGCCCGGAAGCCGGGGTCCACATGGAGGACAACTTCGGCTTTGCCCTCGGTGTGGTCTTCCGCGCTTACGCCAAAGTCGTCGAGGCGGCCGTGGCCGAGATCCCCGGGGGCCCCCGCGGCTACTTCACGCTCATGGCTGCCCTCCAGGGCCACGCCAACAGCCAGCGGGCCTTGGCCAAACGACTAGGAATCGACCGCACGATCATGACGTATCTCCTGGACGACCTGGAGCGGGCTGACCTGGTGGAACGCAAGCCGGACCCCGCCGACCGCAGGAGTCGGCGCATCGTCGCCACCGAGCACGGAAGACAGCGCTGGGAGGAACTCAGCGGCCCGGTCGGCCTGGCCGAGCAGCAGCTCCTGGACGTTCTGCCCGAGGAGGCGCGGACCACATTCCGCACCTTGCTGCGCACCCTGGCCCACCACGTAAGCCCGGACGACCCCATGATGGGGCACTCCTCGCAGGCGGTCGCCGACGTCGATGTCTCCCAGAAACCCGACCGGCCGCCGGGTGGTCGCACGCGGCATCAATCCATCACCTGACTTCGCAAGGCGATGACACGTACCGGTGACCGCACGGGTTCGCAGGGTGGGGAGGCGGCCTCGGGCGTTACTCATCTCCTGGAGTACCACCCGGGAGTGGTGCGCTACCGGGATATGGCCGACGGCGCCGCACCGACAACCCCGCCGGAAACTGCGACCCCTGCCTCCTCACCGAGGGGCCAGCGTCACAGTAGGACGCATGGCAGCTGACACGCCAGATAGACGTTGGCCGGCTCGACCAGGCCCTTGGCTTCCGGGTCCCGCAGCTTGCAGAGCAAGACTTGATCCCCAGCAGACCGGCGAACGCGGCAAAGTCGTCGGTGAGTTGCTGGTCACCGGACCGGCAGGAGCCGACGGCTCCCTGGTTGTCCCAGACCAGCACCCACGGAACCGCCCCCAACTCGGTCAGCAGCCGCCAGTGCCCGGCGATCAAGTCGGCTCCGGACCGGGAAGGCATCATCCGCGCAGTGATCCACCGCCAATAGCCCGCGACCACCAACACCGGCGGCCGTCCGACCTGCCCGAAGCCCAGTGGGATGTCGGCGGGCGGGAACCACAGGTCGCAAAGACCGATCTCGCCCGGCTCATAAACCGTCCGCGAGCCGGATCCGGGCGATAGGCCGGCCGCAGATTCGGTTCCCGGCCCTGAGCACACCCAGGCCGGTCCCAGCCGATCCGCTCGGCAATCACCGTCGCCGGCATCTCCCACCACTGCTCGAGCGGTTCAAGAATCCGCAGCTCGACCGCATCCACGATCGCGCGCGGCCCCGGGTCTGTTCTCGTCACTCTGCGTGCTGGAGCTCCGAGGTCTCCGCGCTCCTGGCCGCGACCTTCGACTGGTGCTTCGGATTGCCGGCGTTGACGGCGAAGGACGCGACCAGTGCAGCGGCAGCGAGGAATCCGGTGCCCCACCAATAGGCCATGGAGTAGCCGTGCACCAGCGACAGGTTGGTGAGGGATGTGGAGCGGTGGTGGGAAGCGACGTATCCGGTGGTGGCGCTCGCGGCGATGGTGTTCAGCAGCGCGGTGCCGATGGAGCCGCCCATCTGCTGCGCGGTGTTGGTCATCGCGGAGGCGACTCCGACATCGCGGGGCTCGACACCGTGGGCTCCCAGGCTGAACGCGGGCATGAACGCCGTGCCGATTCCGACACCCACCACGATCTCGGCAACCGCGATGAAGCCGAACGAGGAATCGACGTCAAGCAGGGCGAGCAGCAGCACACCGGCGCCGGACACCGCGTAGCCGACACCCATCAGCAGGCCGGGCCGAACCCGGTGCGAGAGGCGGGCGCCGATCTGCGTAGAGCCGATAGCCTGCGCGGCGGCCATCGGGATAAAGGCCGCACCGCTCTGCACCGGCGAGTATCCCTTCACCAGCTGGAAGTAGTAGCTGAGGAAGAGGAACATCCCAAACATGGACATGACGGACAAAGCCAAGGAAAGATAGGAGCCCGCGCGGTTGCGTTCCGTGAGGACGCGCAGCGGCAGCAGCGGTGACTTCACCTTTGCCTCCAGCACGACGAAGGCCGCCAGCAGGAGGGCGGACAGGACGAACATGCCGATCGTCACACCGGCACCCCAGCCGTCGCTCTCCGCTTTGGCGAAGCCGAACACCAGGGCGACGGCACCGCCGCTGGCGAGGATGGCCCCCGGGACGTCCAGCCGTCCGCGGCCCATGTGCGCGCCGGCGTCACGGACGACGGCCAGGACGCCGATGATGCCGATGGCCGCGATGGGGAGGTTGATGTAGAACCCCCAGCGCCAGTCGGTGTACTCGGTGAACACGCCACCGAGCAGCAGGCCGAGGGCGCCGCCCGCGGTGGCGATGGCGCCGTAGATGCCGAAGGCCTTGGCACGCTCCTTGGCATCGGTGAACGCCAGCGAGATCAGCGCCAGGGCGGCGGGGGCGAGGAGCGCGCCGAAGACGCCCTGGAGGGCGCGGGCAGTCAGGAGCGTGGACAGGTTCTGCGCCGCGCCGCCGACGCCCGAGGCCAGGGCGAAGCCGACCAGCCCGATCACGAACACCCTCTTGCGGCCCCAGAGGTCGCCCAGGCGCCCGCCCAGAATGAGCAGACCTCCGAAGGCCAGGCCGTAGGCGGTGATGACCCATTGCCGGCCGCCGTCGGTGAAGTGGAGGTCATGCTGAGCAGACGGCAGAGCGATGTTCATGATCGCCCCGTCGAGGAAGACCATCAGCTGGGCTATGGCGATGAACAGCAGGGCCAACCAGCGCCGGGGGTCGGGATGGTGGACGTCTTGAGACATGACTGGCATTCCTTGAAGGTGTCGGTTGCGGCCAGGCTCTTTCAGCCGGGCCGCGTGAGTGGAAGGTCTGCGCCGTGCCGGTGGTGCAGGCGCGCTCGATGGCGTAGGTCAGGCCCGGGACATGACATGACGTCGGGCGCCATCTTGATTCCGCCGGGCCGGGTCCGGGGCGAGCCGGGAGGCCATGCGGGCGTCGTTGCCGCACATGAGGTGACGGAGTTCGGCGGGCGCGTCGTGACCCCCGCACGACTCGGATACCCGGAGGAAGCGGACAACGGTGTCCGCGCCCTACACTCCGGCCAGGAGGCAATTGGCGGCTTGCATCAAAGGCTCTTCACGGTCGTTGCACGCGGCTGCGGCGGCCCGCGCCGAACCTTGTCGCGACGTGCTGACGTCACGGCGAGATGGGGCCCAGTCCTGACCCCTCCGCCGAACCGGGCATCCCACCTCCATTCTAACACGAACGATCGTTAAATTAAGCGGGCAGGTAAATGCCCGGCTGTCGTGCGGTGACAGGACTGGTCGGCACCCGGCGCTGCGGAGTCAGCGAAGGCAGTTCAGGGCGACCTCCGCGGCCCGCGTCAGCGCGGCCCGATCCGGATTTATGGCCCCCATGACCCGCAAGCCCTGGAAGGTCATGGCGAGGAATCCGGCGAGGTCTGCGGCGCTCCGACCGGCCGGGATCTCGCCCCGCCCTTGCGCCTCGGCAATGACCTCGAAGAGTGTGAGCTCCAGCAGCTGCGTCGTTGCGCGAAGCCGCTCGGCCACCTGCGCATCGCTGTGCGCACGCTCCATCGCCGCCCCCACAATGAGGCATGACGCTTGGCCGGGACCGCAGGTCACTTCGTCGATCACCGCCGCGAAAGCCGCACGGATCGTCTCCCTCGCGTCACCGCCGGCGCGCAGCATCTCGATGAACGGTAGCGCGTAGCGCCGCCGGTACAAGTCCAGTGCAGCCAGGTAGAGACCTTCCTTGCTGCCGAAGGCCGCATAGATCGAACCACTGCCGATCTCCATGGCGCTCGCCAGGTCCCGCACGGAGGTGCCACCGTATCCGGTACGCCGGAACGCCTGCATCGCCGCGGTGACGGCGGCTTCGGTGTCGAACTCGCGAGTACGTGCCATAAACCTGACCGTACCTATTGATGGAACGTTCGGCAAATAAAGGTGGAGGTCTTGCGGCTGGTCATCGCCGACTGCTCCTGGACAGGTTTTGCGGGCACGGGTGGGGGGACATCTGGCCTTGAAGGCACGTCGTGCGACGTCATCCGGCGGTCGCCACCAGCGCGAGGCCTGTAGGGTCCTGCAGCGGGTCCTCCCGGCATGCGCGAAGGCCGGGGGTGATCTCTCGGGCCGCAGTCCTGTAGCGCCGTGCACTCCCCCAAGGCCAGCGGCCACCGCAGGCTGGGATGGCGCCGATGACCTCTCCGGCTTCAGGGCTGGATAGTGAGGCACCGCAGATGCGGGTGGTCCTGGCGTCCACGACGCCTACCGATCGAGCTCCCCGTCCACGGCGCGAACGCCGGCGACGGAGCGGATGAATCGGCCGTGCGCTCAGGCGGCAGGCGGGCAGGCCCGCTCGACCGCGGCACACGCCGCGTCCTTGGCAGCGGCGGGTATCGCCGGGTTCTGCTCAAGCCTGCCCGCGGCAAAGGTGCCGTCGATGAGCGGGGTCAGTTGGCCCCGGCGCATCAAAGCTAACAGACAAGTCTGTCCGATACGGACGATGCCCTGTTCACATCCTGACGGCCACCCATAGCACGCTCCGCTGCCCCCTTGAGGAGCGCAAGGCGGTGTCCGCGACACGATCACGCCGCGCTGGGCACCCGAGTGGCGTCTGCGGACTGCGCGTCCGCGGGCGATACTGAAACTTACTTTTCATTAGTGACTAATGTTCCTCTTGGCCGCCGCAGGCGTCGGCCGCACCATGGGACGCATGACCGAGCACATCCGGCCCTCACCGGCCGATAGCCCCGTCCGCCGTTGCTGACGCGACGGCTGGTCACCGTGGCGGCCGTCCGCATGACGGGTTGGGACGGGTCGACGGCGAACGCATCCAGGACGAGGTGACGCCTCGACCCGCGCAGGCCTTCACATCTGCCCACCGCGCTCTTGTCGTGCGGCGTGACCGGGATGCCGGTCTGCGCTGACGGGGTCTGTTGTGGCCCTGGCGGCAGTTTCAGCCTGAGTGCGGCCGCGCGCCCAGGCTTGCGGTCAACCTCGGTCCGGCCCAATGGCCGTCCCACCACAAGGAGGAAAGACGATGGCGTCTCCTGCCAAGCTCGCACATGTGGTCCTGCGGACGCAGCACCTGAAGGAAATGCGGGAATGGTATGTGACCGTGCTCGACGGCAAGGTCATGCACGAGGACCCTGCTTCGGCTTTTATCACCTATGACGATGAGCACCACCGGATCGCGCTGGCCAATATGGGCGACCTGGAGAACCCCGACCAGGCCGAGCCGGTCCGACCGATCGTGAAGCGGGAGAGGCCCGTCCCCATCACCGCGGACACCGACATCTTCCAGGCGCTCGCCGGTCCTGCCACGGGGTTGTTCCACATCGCCTTCACCTACGACACGCTCCTGGAGCTGCTGGACACCTACCAGCGGCTGGCCGCTGCCGAGATATGGCCGGTTCTGGCGATGAACCACGGCGTGACCACCTCGATGTACTACCGGGATCCAGAGGACAACCTGGTGGAACTGCAGATCGACAACTTCACCACGGCGGAGGAGGCCGAAGACTTCATGCAGGGCGAGGTCTGGCTCCGCCGCCCCGGTGGCGCCCCGATCGACCTCGACGACCTGGTGCAGCGCTTCCGGGCCGGCGAATCCTTCGAGGACCTGGTCAAGCCGACCTGGTGATTTCCTAAAAGCACCTGCCTCTCGTCTTTGTGCGGGTACACGAGAGGCAGGTTGCCCGCGGCGACCCTCGCGCGGGCCCTGGTTGGTGCGGCGGACGATCCCGGACGGACAGCCGCCCGCCGCACCAGCCTCCCCTCCCCCGCGGCTGATGTCCCGGCGGGACGTCGTGTGCCGACCGTCGCTGCTGATCGCGACGGTCTGAAACGAGCACCACGCAGTGGATCCCAGCAGCTCCCGCAGCGGCAGCAAACGAACGTGTGGCCGCGACAACCGATTTGGAGAAACAGCACATGTCCCAGGCATCCGACAGCCGTCCCAGTGTCGTGGTGATCGGAGGCGGCTATGCCGGCATCCGTGCGGCCCGGGAGCTGGACGACATCGCCGACGTCGTCCTCGTCGAGCCGCGCGACTCCTTCCGCCACAACATCGGTTCACTGCGCGCGACGGTGCAGCCGGACTGGGCGCCCAACATCTTCATGTCCTACGAACGCCTGCTCACGCGGGGCAGCGTGGTGCACGATCGGGCCGCACGAGTCGAGCCGGGCCGCGTCGAACTGGTCTCGGGTGAGGTCCTGCGTCCGGACTTCCTGGTGCTGGCGACCGGATCGCGGTACCCCTTCCCGGCCAAGGACGCGGAGGAGAGCAGCGAAAGGTCCAAGGACAACTACGCCAGGACCGCCAAGGAGCTGGAGCGGGCGGACCACGCAGTGATCCTGGGCGCGGGTGCGGTCGGTATCGAGATGGCCGGTGAGATCCTGGCGCAGTGGCCGGACAAGAAGGTCACCCTCCTCGATCCTTCCTCGGACGTGCTCGGCGGCAACTACCCCGAAAAGCTGCGGACGGCACTGCGGAAGATGATCACCGAGTCCGGAGTGGACCTGCGCCTGGGAGAGGGCCTCACGGAACTGCCCGAGGCGCCGGCCGGGGTGGTGGCGCCGTTCACGGCGCAGACCACCACGGGCCAGACGATCGAGGCGGACCTGTGGCTGCGCTGTTTTGGCGGGACGGTGCCCTCCGATTATCTCGCCGGGAGCCTGGCAGCGGCCCGAAACACCTCGGGAACCGTGCGGGTGGGCGACGACATGCGGGTCGAGGACCACGAGACCGTCTACGCGGTGGGCGACATCGCCGGTCTCGGCCTGCCGACGGCGTTCCTCGCCGACCTGCAGGCGGAGGTGGCCGCAAAGAACATCCGGCGGCACATCGTCGGTGAGGAGGAGGGGCAGGACGCCACGTTCGCAGACCCCTTCCCGCACCTCGTCGTGCCCTTCGGCCCGGGCAAGGGAACCGGCTGGCTGGTCAACCAGGAGGATCTGCTCGACGATGCCTCGGTCGCGCAGCTCAAGGGCGACCACCTGCTCGTGGACATGTACACGGACAAGCTCGGCCTGACCGAGGGCGCTTGGGCCCTCGGCCACTGAGCCTGCCGCAACGGCCACCCATCGGGTGAGCCGGCATTCAGGAGGGTGACACCCCACGCGCCAGATCGCGGGCGTGTCAGCCACGCCCGGGGTCACCCTCCACCGGGGCCACCGAGAAGGCTCACTCAACGACGCACAACCCCTCATCCCGAAGACGAGGCTCAGTGATGGCTGAACCAACCACCGCGGCGGAGCGGCAGCCTGGTACCGAACCCGACCTTGCGGCCCTGCGGGCCCGGGTGGCGTGCCTGGACGTGATCCACGCGATCTTCCGATGGGTCGACGACGGCGAGGCCGCGCGCACCGTGGAACTGTTCACCCCGGACGGTGAAATGGTGATGGGTCCGTGGTCCTTCTCGGGAGCCGGGCTGGCCGCAGCCATGCAGGCCCGGCAGGAGGAGAGCGCCAAGCAGGGCGTCCACGTCCCGGCCGCCTCCTCGTTCCGGCTGCTGTCGCCCACTGAGGCGGAGGCGCAGACGTACCTGCATCTGTACCGGCAAGCAGACCAGCGGGCGGGCACTGCTCCGGTGCCTCGTGCGGTGACGCTGCTCACGGACCGGTTCGTGCAGGGCGACGACGGCCGCTGGCGCATCGCCCGGCGGGTCGTGGACATCATCGCGGGAGGTGAATGACCGTGCGCCTCTACCGCACGACCGCGGGGCTGGCCCGCGGCGAGGGTGATGAACTCGCCCTGCTGGACCTCCCCCACCTCGATGTCACCGATGTGCTGTCGGAGGGCATCGAACGTGCCCGATCCGCCCGTGTCCGCAGCAGAATACCGATGCGTGAGGCGGTGCTCCTGCCACCGGTGGCGGCCCCGGGCACGGTGGTGATCGCCGGTGCGAACTACCGCGACCACGTGGCGGAGGCCGGCATGCCCACCCCCACTGCCCCGGTCTTCATCACTGTGACGGGCATGAGCGCAACCGGGCCCCACGACCCCATCTGGCTGCCGGCCGAGGCCCCCTCGCAGGTCGACTACGAGGCAGAACTCGCCGTGGTGATCAGCAGGCCGGGGCGGGACATCCCGGTGGGACGGGCGTGGGAGCACGTCGCGGGGTTGATCGCGGTCAACGACGTCTCCGCCCGCGACGTACAACTGGCGGCGATGACCGAAGGCGTCGTCACCGACATCGACGGAGTGCGGAGGGGAAAGTCCTTCCCGCATTTCAAGCCCATGGGTCCGGCACTGGTCACCGTGGACGAGACCGGCACCGACTTGGACCTGGCGATCCGCACATACGTCAACGACGCGGTGCGCCAGGACGCCCGTACCAGCGAGATGATCTTCTCTGTCCCGGAAATCATCTCGCATGTCTCGGCCACGACGCCCCTGCTGCCCGGCGACGTGGTGCTGACCGGGACACCCGGCGGCGTCGCCCTGGCGACCGGCGGATACCTGCGCTCCGGTGACGTGGTCACCGTGGAGATCGAGGGGCTGGGCCGGCTCCGCAACCCCGTACGCATGGCTCCCACGGCCACCCGTTAGACGGTACGTCTGCCGCCGACCAGGTCCGGCGGCAGACGTGCTCCAGCCGTGTGCCAACACGGTGATGATCCCGCGCGTGCGCCCAATTCGAAGTGAAGGAAAGTCAGATGGACAAGGTGGTCGGCTCGGCACACGACGCGGTGGCCGATATCCCCGGTGGCGCCACCCTCGCGGTCGGCGGCTTCGGACTCTCGGGCATCCCCTCCACCCTCATCTCCGCTCTTGTCGCCGCAGGTACTTCCGGTCTGGCCGTGGTGTCCAACAACTGCGGTGTCGACGACGGCGGCCTGGGACTCCTGCTGCGGGCCGGCCGCATCGCCCGCATGACCTCCTCCTACGTCGGCGAGAACAAGGAATTCGCCCGCCAGTACCTGGAAGGCGAGCTCGAGGTGGAGCTGGTGCCCCAGGGCACCCTCGCCGAGCGGCTGCGCGCCGGCGGCGCGGGCATCCCGGCCTTCTACACCCCGGCCGGTGCAGGAACCCTCGTGGAAGAGGGCGGCCTGGCCTGGCGTTACGCGCCGGACGGCAGCATGGCGGTCGCCTCCCCGCCCAAGGAGGTGCGGGAATTCGGCGGCCGCCGGTACCTGCTGGAAGAGGCCATCGCCACCGACTTCGCGCTCGTCCGGGCGGCGGTCGCAGACCGGCACGGCAACCTCGTCTTCCACGCCGCCGCCCGCAACTTCAATCCGCTGTGCGCCATGGCCGGCCGGACGACCGTGGTGGAGGCCGAGCGGATCGTCGAGCCCGGCGAGATTCCGCCCGACGCCGTCCATCTGCCGGGCGTCTACGTCGACCGCGTGGTGGCCGCCGACGTCGCGGACAAGCGCATCGAGCGCCGCACGGTGCGCGTGCCGGGCGACGTCTGACTCACCCCTCGACACCCCACACCCGCCACCAACACGACGCAGGAGGAACAGTGACGACCACCGAAACCCACAGCGGCGATCTGCGCGACGCGCTGGCCGCACGCGCGGCCAGGGAACTGACCGATGGCCAGTACGTGAACCTCGGCATCGGCCTGCCGACCCTGATCCCCAATCACATTCCCCCCGGCGTGCACGTAGTGCTGCATGCCGAGAACGGGATCCTCGGCGTCGGCCCCTACCCGTACGAGGAGGAGGTGGACGCGGACCTGATCAATGCCGGGAAGGAAACCGTCACCGTGCTGCCCGGCGCCGCCTACTTCGACTCGGCGGCGTCCTTTGGCATGGTCCGTTCCGGCCGCATCGACACGACGATCCTCGGTGCCCTGCAGGTGTCTGCCTCCGGAGACCTGGCCAACTGGACGATTCCCGGGAAAATGGTCAAGGGCATGGGCGGCGCCATGGATCTCGTCCACGGCGCCCGCAGGGTTGTCGTGGTCATGGAACACACTGCCCGCGACGGGTCTCCGAAGATCGTCCGGGAATGCACCCTGCCGCTCACCGGCCGCAGGGTCGTCGACCGGATCATCACCGAGCTCGCGGTGTTCGACGTGACTTCCGACGGCCTGCATCTGGTGGAACTCGGTCGCGGCGCCACTGTCGACACGGTGCGCGCGGCAACCGAGCCGCCGTTCTCCGTTGCCGACCCGCTGCGGTGAGCGACATCAACGTGCCCGTCAGCTGTCGCGAGTCCACGGTCAGGTAAGTGGTGCAAAAATAGAAGAGGGCGGCAATGGCCGGCGATCAGAACGAACGCGACGCGACGGGCGTGCATCTGATGGCCAGCGCATACAAGCGCTGGCAGAACATGCCACCTGTCATGCTCAATCTGTCGCGGGCGGACGCCTGGATCGTGATGGTCGGTCTGCAGACGGCAGTGGCACATCCGCTGGTCTCCGGCGGCCCGATGAGCGCGGCTATGGAAGAAATGGGCCGACGGATTCAGGAGGCGATCTGCGATGATCCGGAGGTCTACGCTGTGGCCGAGAGCGGCTGGAACCGGATCTACGACGTCTTCCCAACCGATGTCTGCGCAGGACGCACCCACCGGCCCCCAAATCCCATCCGGGGAGTTCGGCGACGCGCCTGCGATATCGCACAGCCAGACACCGCTCACGAAGTGACACGCCATCTTCGGGGCAGATCCGTTTTCCCGATTTCATCCGCCTGATCCTGATACGTGCATGTCGTCTACGTCATAGAGCACGTGCAGGCGCGCTGGATCCGACGCTTTGGGGCGCATTCAACCGCGCGGCGGGAATTCTGCGTGTCGCCGGTGATCGGCGTGACAGTGCGCACGTCCACAGGTCCGACGCCGGTTGCGGTGAGGCCCCGTACAGCCCCAGCCTTCACCTGCGCCGACACAGGCCACCAGCTGATGGACCTCATCAAAAGTGCTTCAGCCGAACGGGCTGTACACGTCTTCGGCTGACCCGGCCGGATGCCCCGGCCGGACACGACCCCTCCCTACCACGCATACGCGACTTCGGCCCATGAAGAGGAATCATGAAGAGGGCCGGAAGCCCTGCGCGTCTTTGAGGTGCCCGAGCCTCATGCCGGTCCCGGACAGGTACGCATCCGGGTCCACGCCGCCACGGTGAACCCTGGCGACCGCTACCTGCGCAATGGCGCGCTGGGACCCACCTCCCCCGCACCCCCTTATGTCCCCGGCATGGAAGCAGCCGGGGTGCTGGACGAGATCGGCAGCGATGTGAAAACCGATCTGCGTCTCGGAGACCGGGTGATGGCCATGGCCGACCCGAGGGGTCCCCTGGGCGGCGCCTACGCGCAATACGTCGTCCTGCCCGCGGCGCAGGTCGCCCGTGCGCCGCAGGGGACGACCCATGCCGAGGCGGCCACCCTGCCCATGAACGGGCTGACCGCGCGGCTCGCTGTCGACCTGACCGGGCTTTCACGGGGGCAGACGCTCGCGGTCACCGGCGCAGCAGGAGCCGTCGGCGGCTACGTGACCCAGATGGCCAAGGCGGACGGACTCACCGTCGTCGCGGACGCCTCCCAGGCCGATGAGGAACTCGTGCGCTCATTCGGTGCCGACATCGTCGTACCGCGAGGGGCCGATGTTGCCCAGCACATCCTGCGAGCAGTCCCGGCGGGAGTAGCAGGGCTGATCGACACGGCGGTCATCGGCTCGGCGGTGGTGGCCCCGGCCGTCCATGACGGCGGCGTCATAGTCACCGTCCTCGGCGAAGGATCCCGCGCCGTCAGCCCCGAGGAGATGCGGCGGCGGTCTCTGCGCATGCACATGGCCTTCGTCCCGGACTACCTGGGCGACCGCAGCCGGCTCGATGACCTGCGTGAACAGACTGAAGCTGGAAGGCTGACCCTACGCGTGGCTCGCACCTTCCCTCCCGAACAGGCCGCCGAGGCCCACCGTCTGATGGAGGCCGGCGGCGTCCGCGGACGCCTCGTCCTGGAGTTCTGAACCGCCTGAGGCGGCCAGCCGCGTCACCGATCTCCGGTCTCTCGCTCCGCGGGACGACCGCCTCAGGGGAACGGACCGCTCAGCGCGACGCGTGGAACGCGGCGCGCTGAGTTTCCGGGCCGCGGGGGCCAGTGTCCGCCCGGTGCCAATCACGTGTTGCTTCCCGACCGCCAGGTACGGGTGGGGAACACGGTCGCGGTGAAGTGAGGGCCGATTGTCGCGGTGCCTGGCCGGGAGAGCTCGCCGACGAGCGCGTGCCGGGAGCACGCTGCCGAAGCCGTAACCGACGTAACGGAAGACCTGGTCGAAGCCGAGTGCGCTGCCGCGTTGATCGCTGCCGGTGTTCTCCACGATGAGCGCCGGTGCGGTGCAGAAGATGATGCCGATCCCGATGCCCGCCAGGAGCATCGCGGCCACCAGGCCCGGCAGGCTGTGCCGCCAGAGGGCGAACAACGCCATCGCGGACATCATCACGACGCCGGCGAGCGGCAGCGTCCAGCGTGCCGGGAGCCACCTGCCCAGTCGGCGGGTGATCCATCCGGCGGCGAGACTTCCCAGCGCCTGCGGGAGCATGAGAAGACCGGCTACCACGACGGACTTGTCGAGCCCTCCGGTCGTCGACGGTGCCTGAATCATGCGGGTACTCACGGACAGCAGCAGGTACATGCCGATCCCGGGCAGCAGCACGGTGACATCAATGCCGTGACGTCGGCGCCCCACTGGGCGGCGACCTCAAGGCGCTCGGCGGGACCGCCGATCACGATGACCCGGCGCGCACCCTCGGCGACCGCCTTGGCTACGGCGAACAGTCCGACCGGTCCGGCGCCCTGCACCACGACCGTGTCGGCCGCGGCTATGCGGCCGAGCCGTTCGAAGCCGTGCATCACCGTGCGCAGCGAGCACGCCGCGGCGGAGGCCACCGCGTCCGGGACATCGTCCGGTACGCGGACCCGGCCCGCGGTCGGGTACACGTACCCGTATTCGGAGCAGCCGCCGTGCAGGAACGGGTAGGTGTGAGCGCTCTCGGTCATGTAAACGGCGCAGGTTCTCGCACAGGCTCGGCTCGCCGTCGATGGCGCAGGCGCGGCAACGGCCGCACATGCCGTGGGTCCGGACGATCCGATCGCCCTCTGCGAGCGGCTGGCCGAGCGAGTCGGTGGACCTTGTTCCGCCACCCCAGGCCGAACCGCTGGAACTGCGCTACGAAAAGCTGCTCATATCGAGCACCGGTCAAACGCTGATCACCTACCACGCACAGCCAGGCAGCACCTCCGAGGAACGCCTCCGCCTCCTCGCAAGCATGATCGCTCCGGACCGTGCCGGCAGTTCACCGGCCGCCGACCAGCCTGCACCCCGGCAACACCGCCTCATAACCATCGGGTGCAACATCATCAGCCGCACCGAAAATGCGCGCGCACGGTGCGGCCGGCGGCGCTCCGCGGCCTGAGTACACCAGCGCGTGAGGTGTCCTGCCCACACACACGCGGCATGCGACGACCTTTCGCCGGTGCCCCGCGGTAGTCGTCCGTCTCTTCGCCCAGACGCCGGGAATGCGCAGCTTCATAGATGTGTTGCTTCCAATACCATACATCTGGCAGATGAACTACCTGACAGCCCATCCAGGGGAAGTGCATGCCCGACTACGGCCACGAACTCTTGCTCGGCACATTCATCACCCCCACCGCACAGGACCCGGCGCAAGCCGTGGCGCTTGCGGAACTCACGGAGGCTGCCCGGCTGGACGTCGGCACGTTCCAGGATCATCCGTACAATGCGGACTTTCTTGACATCTATACGCTGCTGACCTGGGTGGCGGCCAGAACCAGCCGCATCCGCGTATCGGCGAACGTCACGAACCTGCCCTTGCGGCCACCGACGATGCTCGCCCGGACGGCGGCGAGCATCGACGTCCTGTCCAAGGGCCGATTCGGACTCGGACTCGGCGCGGGCGCCTTCCCCGACGCCGTTCACGGCATGGGGGGACCCCGTCTGAGCCCTGGGCAGGGCGTCGAGGCTCTCGACGAGGCGATCGACATCCTCCGCGGCGCCTGGGACATCGGCCGCGACGACGCCCGGCTGATCCGGACCTTCGGCGAGGAGGTGGCGCCCGCCCTGCGTGAGGCCGTCGCCCGCGAGCGGTCGACCGCCCCCGCCGACACCGGCACGGTGCCCGACCGAACGGCTGTCGTCCTCGCCGAACGGCGCGACACCATCGACCACGACGCGGTCCCCGAATCCCTGGCGAAGAAGGTCGTCGAGCCGGGCGACTCGGCCTATGAGGACGTCCGCCACAGCTACGTCCATCCCGGATCGCCCGCCCTGGTCATCCGGGCCGAGAACTCCGACGACGTCGTTGCCGCCCTCGCCTGCGCGCGCGCTCAGAACGTAGCGCTCTCGGTACGCAGCGGCGGCCACGGCATCAGCGGCCGGTCCACCAACGACGCCGGCATCATCATCGACCTGTCGAAGATGAACTGCGCCGAGGTCCTGGACCGGGCCACCGGACTCATCCGCGTCGGCCCCGGCGCACGCTGGGGACATGTCGCCCGCGCGCTCGCACCGCACGTACTGGCCATGAGCTCCGGCGACTACGGCGACGTCGGTGTCGGCGGCCCCGCCACCGCCGGCGGCCTGGGTTACCTGGCCCGCAAGCACGGCCTGACCATCGACCACCTCACCGCCGCCGAGATCGTCGTCGCCGACGGCCGCAGGCTGCACGTCGACGCCGAGCACCACCCGGAACTGTTCTGGGCGATCCGGGGCGCGGGCGGCAACTTCGGCATCGTCACCGCCTTCGAACTGCAGGCGTACGAGTTCGAGAGCGTCGCCTACGCCACGCTGGTCGTGGACGCCACCAACACGGCCGACTTCCTCCTGAAATGGGGACGGCTGGTCGAAGCCGCCCCGCGGGAGATCACCAGCTTCATATCGATGTTCCCCGGCCGCCGCGGCGGGCCAGTCACCGCACAGATCACCCTGGTCTACGCGGGAGACGACACCGAGGACGCGCAGAACGCCCTGACCCCGTTCCTGGTCGCCGGCCCGGTCCTGGACCAGAGGGCGCAGCTCGTCCCCTACCACACGATCGTCGCCCCGCCCGAGAACCAGCACCGCGGCCAGGGCCTGGGAAACACCCGCAGCGGGCTGCTGGCACATCACCCCGGAGGCCGCCGGCATCATCGAGAAGGCGATGAAGTCGGGCGACGTCATGGTCATGCAGTTCCGCTCGATGGGCGGCGCCGTTCACGACGTCCCGGAGGACGCCATGGCCTGGTCGCACCGCACCCAGAACTTCTCCGTCATCGCCGCCACCGCCTCCAGCCATGTCACCCGCATGAACGCCCACTGGGCACGGCTGTACCCGCACCTGAACGGCATGTATTCCAGCTTCGAGACGGACACCGACCCGACCCGTCTGGTAGACGCCTTCCCCAAGCCCGTCCTCACCCGGCTCCGCGCCCTGAAGGCCGCATGGGATCCGGACAACGTCTTCAATCGCAACTTCGCCATCCCGCCCGCGGCGCCCTCCGACGGTGCCGCCCACCCCGGCGGAGCAGCCCCCACCCGGCGCTGACCCTCAAGTCCTTCCGTCCCGGGCTCCCCCGGGCCCGCACCGGGCACCGCTGTCCTTCCCGAGGATGAGAAAACGGCGCTCGTCACTGGCCGCGTTGGCAACGGCGGCAGCAGAACGGATGCCATCAGCGAGATTCAGATGCAGCAACCGTCGTGCAACGACGTGCCGACCCTGCCGTCCGATGCCGGAAGGTGTGCTGACTCTCCGGCCCTCCCTCAGTCTCCGTCAACAGCAACCGACCTTGAATTGGAGTTTCCGAATGCATGCTTCACCGTCCGCGCAGGGCACAGAACGCACCATCGACGACACCACCTGCCCGAATCTGCTGGGCGCGCTGGAGCTTGTCGGGCGACGTTGGACAGGAGGAATTCTGGCGGCCGCCGCACATGGTGCCCGCCGCCACGGAGAGTTCCGGACGATGGTCGGTGGTATCTCCGACCGCCTGCTGACCCAGCGTCTGAAGGAGTTGGCCGCCGAGGGGCTGATCGAGCGCACGGTGATGCCGACCACGCCCGTGCAGATCCGCTACAGCCTGACCCCGGATGGCCAAGCACTGCTGAACGCGCTCCAACCCCTGGTCCAGTGGATGGCCCGCCGCTCCGTCCCGGCGGGCACGGCGCAAACGCCCGCCCACCACCCCGGCTGACCGCAGGGCGGTAGCGGCACGTGCGCATTGCCGCCATGGAGCCGGGTGAGAACCCGGCGCCCCGTCCTGTCATCCGGATGTACGGGCCTTGACCCCGGATCCTGAACACGGGTTATGCGGCTTTGGCCAGCGTAGTTGATGCTGTTCGGAATGCTCGCTCGTAGGCGATCGGGCTGCGATGTCCGAGGCTGGCCGCTTCACGCCGTAGCGGCGCTGGTGGTCGGCAACGAACTGGAAGCGGTTCACCAGCGCGTCTCCCCGGCGAAATACTTGGCCGCCTTCCGCAGGATCTCACGCTCTTCTTCCAGCTCGCGGACCTTCTTGCGCAAAGCGGCTACACCTGGGCGTTCGCCACCCTCGCACTTGCCGCTCTCGCCGCCTCCGCGGTCTCCCTCCTGATTCCCCGCATCGGGCAGACCGACGACCATGCGTCCGGCGAGAGTCCCGCAGGGAGCGTCACCACCGGCGACGCGACCCCCGCATAGGCGCGCGAAGGCCGACCAGGGCGTCGGATCCAATCGGTCGCCAGCCGGCGAGGTGAACGTCGGGACTCACTGCGTGAGCGGCCCCCATGGGCGACGAGCGAGACAGGTTCGTCGTTCGTCGCCGTCGATCTTCGCCACGAACGATCGCTACAAATATTCCTCACATTTAAGGCAGAAAATTCGATTATTTTTTTGACGCATCGTTCCACATAGGGTTCACTGGCTGACGTGGCCGGGTCGCGACCGACCGGTAGTGCGGCGCTTCCTCGGTGAGCGCCAAGTCGCTAACTCCCAGGCCCAGGACTCAACGAACGCCGCCCACGCACGGATGCGGCACCGAAAGGACACAACATGAGCAAGCAGGAATCCCGCACGCCTTCCGCATGGCGTTCACGTGTGGTCGGCGCCGCCGCCGTGGCCGCACTGCTGGCCGGCGGGGGCGCGGGCGCGGCGGCCTGGGCATCCCAGCCCGCGTCCGCCGCGCACCATCCGGCGCAGTCCGCTGCGGCGCACAACGCGGCCACGGTGCAGCGGCTCGCCGACATCGAGGACATCCGGCAGGTGAAGGCGCACTACTTCCGCTACCTCGACAGCAAGCAGTGGTCCAAGCTGGCCGCGCTCTTCACCGCCCACCCCACCATCGACGTGGGCGCGAAGTACAGCAGCGGCAAGGAGCTCGCCGAGAAGACAGCGGCGCTCCTGGGGGATGCCCCCACCGCCCACCAGGGCTTTCTGCCGGAGATCCAGGTTCACGGGGACCGCGCCACGGCAATCTGGGCGATGGAGGACTACGTGAGCTTCCCGGCCGGATCCAGCTACAAGAACGGCTTCCACGGCTACGGCGAGTACCGCGACACCTATCGGCGGATCCACGGCCACTGGTACATCTCCAGCACCGTGCTGTCCCGGTTCCGGGTGGATACCGTCCCCAACTGGACGCCGTCCACCGCGCCGAAGAAGTAACACTCACCACCCCCTCGGCCCGCACAGGGCCCGTCACCTCAGGAGTAACAACATGAGCACCATCGGCGTCGGCATCATCGGCGGCAGCCCGGGCGGCTGGGCCTCCATCAGCCACATCCCCGCCCTCAAGGCCCTGCCGGACTTCACACTGCGCGCCGTCAGCACCTCCCGCCGCGAGTCCGCAGAGGCGGCCGTGCGGGAATTCGGGGTGGAGGCGGCGTTCGACAACCACGCCACCCTGCTGGCCCACCCCGGGATCGACATCGTCGTGGTGGCGGTCAAGGTCCCCCACCACAGGGAGCTCATCACGGCCGCGATCGACGCCGGCAAGACCGTCTACAGCGAATGGCCGCTGGCCCTGAACCTGGCGGATGCCACCGAGCTCACCCAGCGTGCCGACGCCGCCGGGGTGCGCACCGCCATCGGCCTGCAGGGCCGCTACCACCCCGAACTGCGCTACGCGCGCGACCTGATCCAGAACGGCAGGATCGGCCGGGTCATCGGCACCTCCCTCGTCGCCTCCGGCATGGTCTGGAACGGGCAGACCACCAGGGCCCACACCTACTGGTACGACGAGACACAGGGCGCCACCCCCCTGTCCGGCGCCGCCTTGCACGCCATCGACGCACTCAATGTCACTCTCGGAGAATTCGACCACCTGTCGGCCAACCTCGTCCGCGGCCGCACGGAAGTGACCGTCACCGACGACGGCAACACCATCGTCCCGGTGACCGCCCCGGACCAGATCTCGGTCATCGGCACCCTCGAGAACGGCGCCGCGGCCTCGGTCTTCTACCGCGGCGGCGTCTCACGTGGAGACAACTTCCGCTGGGAGATCAACGGCACCGACGGCGACATCGTCCTGACCGCCCCCTGGGGCAACATCCAGGTCACCGACCTCACCCTCCAGGCCGGCTTCGGCGACGATGCCACCGTCTCCGAGCTCGAAGTCCCCGCCGAGTACTCCGCCGACATCCCCGAGGGCCTCGTCGGCCCCGCCCGGAACGTCGCCGCGCTCTACACCCACCTGGGACGCGACCTCCGCGAAGGCACCCACACAGCGCCCGACTTCACCTATGCCCACACACGCCACCAATTGATGAACACCATCAAGAACTCGTCCCGCCAGTAGAACGCGCAGACCCTCGGCTGACGTCGCGCGGGAGACCGTTTCCCTCCCCGCTCCGCGAGGCACCATGGCGCAAATCTTTAACGAACGCTCGATATAAGGTCGCTTCCGCCTCTCACCCCCATGAAGCGGCGCGCCAAGCGTTCGGGCCGGGTTCGCCCGTGCTGGCGCCCATGCCTCTCGCCGGGCTGACGCACCCGGGCAGCAGTTCAACACGGGCTGCCAGGGCATGCGACAACCGGACGTCACCACGGATGGGGCACTTGCCATCCACGGACGAAGGTGTCGGCAGCGTTGCCGGCAATGCCGGCTTGACATCCCGCCCCGCCCGGTTGGGCCGCCCTTCGGGTCAAGGCGTCGGCGGGTCTCGTGCCGGCGCCGGGGCGGCGAAGCGGCACACCTGCTGTCTCCGCCGGCGGCGCCGCGTCTCGAGCAGCACACTCAATGACCACGACGGAGAAGACACGTATGCACAGCTCCACGTTCCACGGCGTGCCCGACGGGCCGGTCGAGGCCGGTCCCAGGTCCGAGTCGGTCGCAGCGGCGGCCGCGTTGCAGCCGCTGCTGCGGAAGCACGCCGGTCGCGGTGACCGGGACCGCGTCGTACCAGCCGAGATCGTCCATGCGCTGTCCGACGCCGGCGTCTTCCGGCTGCTGATACCGAGGCGATACGGCGGTCAGGAGGCGGACCTGCGCACCCTGACCGATGTCTCGGAGGCGCTCGGCGAAGCCGACGGCTCGGCGGCCTGGGTCGGGATGATCATCTCCGTGACGAACTGGCTGGCCTGCTTGTTTCCGGATGAGGCCCAGGAGGAGATCTTCGGAGCCGACCCTGATGCACGGGTGACCGGTGTGGCTGCGCCGACAGGCATCGGGGAGCGGGTGGCGGGCGGCTGGCGGGTCAGCGGCCGCTGGTCGTACAACTCTGGCGCGCCGTACGCAACCTGGGCGGCGGTCGGCGCACTCCTGCAGGACGAGGATGGTGCGGTCGCAGATCAGGCTCTGGTGCTGATTCCCGCCTCGGAACTGGTCATCGAGGACACCTGGCACACCGCCGGGATGCGGGGTACCGCCAGCAACACCCTCGTCGCGCAAGATGTGTTCGTTCCCGCGCACCGAATCCTTTCGGTCACGGAGGCGGCGGAGGGGGTCTACCCGCGCTCGTCCCGCGAGGAGGAGCTGTACGGCGCTTCGTTCGGCCCGATGCTGCTGCTGTGCCTGCTTGGTCCGTTGCTCGGGCTGGGCAAGTCGGCTCTGGACGTGGTGGTACGTGCTGCGGTGTCCAAACCGCTGTCGTTCACCGTTCACAACCGGCAGGCGGACTCGGTGGGGATCCAGATGCAGGTGGCCGAGGCCGCGCTGAAGATCGAGACAGCCAGGCTTCTGACCCACCGCGCGACCTCGCAGGTCGACCAGGCGGCCGCCGCCGGCCCACTGGACTATGCCGCGCGCGCCCACATCAGGGCCCGGGCGGGCTACGCGGCCCGCCAGATCCTCGAGGCCATCGGCATCCTGCTGGACGCGCACGGTGCCTCCGCCTTCGCCGAGACGAACACCCTGCAGCGCATCTGGCGTGATGCGAACACCGCAGCCCGCCACGCCGGCCTGATCCCTGTCGTCGGCCTGGAGGTCTATGGCAAGACACTGCTGAATGTGAACGAACGAGTGAGCCTCATGGTCTGACCCGGCAGCCGGATGGGGTCTGCGCCCTGTGGGGCGGGCGCCGCCCTATCCGCCTGCGGCAGGCCCTGCCCGGAAACGGGCCGTCCGACCCGTTCACACCTAAATCGCCGCAGATACGCGCGGCAAGGGGGGTGGTCCCCAAGTCGACGGAGTCCACCGTCCCAGACCCAACACATCGCAAACCAATGGAGAGCGCCATGACCGCATACGAGAGGCTGGCGGACGTCGAAGAGATCAAGAAGCTCAAGGCGCGGTACTGCCGTTTCGTCGACAAGCGAGGCCCCTCGGTGCTTGAGCGAGATGTCTGGCGTCTCAACCCTGCCGCCGGCGAGCCTCGTTGGTTACATATCCTTCCGCACTGGACCTGCCTCACGCACTGCTTGAGTGAGTCGCCATGCTGATCGTCACCCGGGAGGGTGACCGCCGCAGCAAGCTGCGGCCCTCCCAGCGAGCGCTCGTCGCGCTGGTGTACCTGCGCAGGCACGACTCCCTCGCCCAGATCGCGGCCGGCTTCCGGATCAACGTCGGTCGGCAGCGCCCACGCCTACGTCCGATCCATCATCGATCTCCTCTCCCGCCGATGCAAAGTACGTGCTGGTCGACGGCACACTCGCCGAGTGCGACCGCATCGGCGACGGTCGCGCCGACCACTCCGGCGAACTCCGCCAACTCATCACCGATCCCCAGGGCGAGATCCTGTGGATCTCTCCGGCCCTCCCCGGCCGGACTCACGACCTGACCGCGGCCCGCACTCACCGCATCGTGACCACCTGCGTCCGGCTCGGCACTCCGCCGTGGCCGATCTCGCCTGCATCGGCGCCGGCGGCACCTTCGCAACGCCTACCAGACGTCCGCCCCGCAAGGAGCTCACCGCCTCAGGATGCACACGACTTGGGTCCCAGCCCGGCCTTGCAGGAGGCCCTCACACAGCTGCGGGAACAAAGCCGCATCGAGGTAAGGAAAAATTCAACCCGCACGCAGCGTCCTCGGACCGTGTATCAACTGTGGCCGCACCCTTATCCGCACCGGCCCAGCAAGACCACGATCCACAGCTGGAGTGCTACGCCAATGCGCGTAATCCGACACTCGACTTGAGCGGAATGCCCAAGCTCAGACGTATGCGGGTTGACCGTCCGGGAACCCGGCCGCGTCTCGGCGGGAACGGGAACACCAGAAGTGTTGATGGTGCGCGGCCTGGACGCGCCGCTTCGCGCCAGGTACGCCGCGAGTCGCCTCTCATGACGCCGGCTGGCGACCTACGTCCGTCCGGTAACGGCTCTCCGGGGTGCCGGCGCCATCTGCATACGGCGCGGTGACTCCACGGCGAACCGTCGAAGACCTCGCTGAGTGAGCCCGCGTCCAGGCTCCGGCCGTCTGTCGTGCCGCCGCGCATGCCCGCCACTGCCCCGCACAAGCGCGGCGGGTGCCAGGGAGCGAACCCTGGCACCCGCCGCGATCAGCCGGATTGGCACGTGCCGCCGGCCTCGGCGATCATGCGGTGCCGTGGTGCAGATACGCGCGGTCCACCGTCTGGCGGACGCTGTTGCCCGCCGCGTCGGTCGCGGTCACGCGCAGGGTGACATAGGCGTCGCCGCGCACCCGAAGGGGCCGCTCGACCGTGGCGCTGAACACACTGCCCTTGCGGGTGGTGACGGCCTTGGTCCAGGTCCGCCCGTCGTCATAGGAGGCCTCGGCCTTCAGTGACACCCCGCGCGGTGCTGCCATGCCGTCCTGCATCCGGACGGTCAGCTCGATGGTGTGCCTGCGCTGGGGCCCCAGCGCGTTGAAGGCGTCGGCCCGGACGTCGTAGTCGACCTGGAGCAGTGGCAGCAGGGCGTCGGCGTCGGCCGCCGCCGAGCGGAACGACCACGACGTGCGGGTGCCGGTGCCGAAGCGCCAGTTGTCCGCCGTACGGGTGGTGGCCAGGTCCAGCCGGTACGCGGCGTCACCCGCGGGCACCTCGAAGTTGCCCCACGCGCCGCGTTCGGAGGAGGCGATCCGCTGCCCGTTCCGGTACAGCTCCGCGACGGCCGTGTCGCCGATGGTGTCGAAGCCCCCGGTCTGCGCGAAGGACCAGTGGACGGTGTCGGAGGAGTCGTTGAACTCCGGCACGTACACCGCGAGGGTGTTGCCGGTGCGCACCGACGGCAGGTGCCCGCCGCGCGGGATCGAGGGGCGGACCACCGCGCCGTACCAGCGCTCGGTGGCCTGCTGACCGGGCCGGTAAGTGTGCGCGTCGTCGCGCATGCCGCCCTGCAGTGGGGAGCCCAGGTCGTCGACGGGGCCGTACGCCACGGCGTGCTGCCACTGGGTGTCCCCGGCCGTCACGTACTCCACGCGGTCCCGGCCCACCGGGACGAAGCGGCTCCACTGGTTCCAGGCGGTGTCCTGGTACGGACGCCATCCAAAGCGCTGCTCGGTCGCCCAGGCCGAGGCCCCGGTACGGGTGTACGTGGCGCGGACCCGCGCACTGTCATGCTCCGACACCTCGAACACCGGGTGCTCGGGGACGGCGCTCTTGGCGATCACGAGGTCGTACATGTAAGGGCTGACCACCGTGCCGGACAGCGTCACCGTCGTGGTGTCCTTCGCCATGCGCTTCAGCAGCGCCGTCCCCTCCGTCCAGGAGGCCCGCACGTACGGCAGGGCCAGCCGGTCGCCGATGGGCCGCCAGTCCGCCGTAGGGTTCAGGCTCTCGGCCCACACCACCAGCAACGCCTTGGCTCCCGCGTCCGCCGCAGCTCGCGCCAGGAGGTACGTGTCATAGCCGCCGGAGTTGTCGTCCTGCACGACGGCCAGCTTGCCGCGCACGCCGCGGAAGGCGGGGGCCTGCGCCGTGCCGGCGTACACGGCGGTCAGCCGCGCGCCCTGGTCACCGAGGGGCGGGGAGTACGGCTCGTAGACGGGGGTGAGCCCCAGCGGCCGGCCGGAAACCTCCGCTTCCACCTGCGGGGCGGCCAGTTGCGCCCGCAGGGTGAACTCGAAGGCGCCGTCGGTGACCGGGGCGGTGGGCGAGGTGAGGTACCGGTCGCCGGGCCAGACGATGAGGCCCGCCGTCCGGCTGTGGCCGTCGATCTCTCGGTAGTACGTGGGGCTGATGATGCCGTACCGCTTGGCCGGGCGCGGTGTGCGGAAGCTGACCTCGGTGGCCTTGACGGCGCTCAGCGTCACCGTCGTGTCCTTGCCGACCTTCACCTCCGGGACGACGACGTCGCCGTACTCGGCGACACCGTTCTCTGCGGCGTCGTAGAAGTCGTAGCTGAGCTGGTAGGTGCCCTCCTCGACAAGGGCGACGCCGGTCTCGCGGTCGGTGTAGTCCACGACCCCGTCGGCACCCCAGATGGTCGGGGCCGCGCCGGGCACGATACGGCCGGTCCGGTCGCGATAGACCACGGTCAGCAGGTGCCGCGGGGCGTGCACCACCAGGGAGACGGTGGTGTGGCCGACCACGGTGCCGTCGGCGGCCCGCGCCGTGAGGTATCCGTAGTACTTGCCGCGGACGGCGCGCGCCGCGTCGGTGCGCAGCGGGACCTCGGCCGTGGCGCCGGGGGCCACCTGCACGGTGCCGGAGCCGACGGCGACCACGCCGTCGGGGAGCGCACGTCCGGAGGTCGTGGCCAGGCTGACGCCCAGCGTCAACGAGATCGGGCGGTCACCGGTGTTGGAGTAGCGGACGGTGGCCGCCTGCCGCGATCGCCCTGTGTCGTCGGCCTGCAGCGACGGCAGGGTGACGGTGCCGGTGGCGGTGACCGGGCCGGTCGCCGCGGCGAGGTCGATCCGGCCGCCGCCCTGCTCGGTCACACCGGTGCCGGGCACTGTATGCGAGGTGCTGATCAGAGCGTCCTTGAGCTGTTGTGCGGACCAGCCCGGGTGCTGCTGGGCCAGCAGCGCTGCGGCACCGGCCACATGCGGCGTGGCCATCGAGGTGCCGTCCAGTGCCACGTAGTAAGCGTCGACCGGCGTGCCCAGGGTGGTGCCGGCCGCGCGGGCGGCGACGATGCCGACTCCCGGGGCGGTCACGTCGGGCTTGGCCGCGCCGTCGCCGTCGCGGGGGCCGCGGCTGGAAAAGGAGGCGAGGGAGTCGTCGCGGTCGACGGCGCCGACGGTCAGCGCGGCATCGGCGGCGCCGGGCGAGCCGACGCTGGACGGGGACGGGCCCGCGTTGCCGGCGGCGACGACGAAGAGCGTGTCGGTGGACGCGGTCAGCGCGTTGAGCGCCAGGCTCATCGGGTCGGTGCCGTCGGTTTCCATGTCCGCACCGAGGCTCATGTTGACGACCTTGACGTCCTCGCCGGCCGCCCACTCCATGCCGGCGATGACGCCCGACTCGGAGCCGTAGCCGTTGTCGTCGAGGACCTTGCCGATCAGCAGGTCGGCCTTGGGCGCCACGCCGCGGCGGGTGCCGGAGGACGCGGCACCGGTACCGGCGACGGTGGAGGCGACGTGGGTCCCGTGACCGAAGTGGTCCTCGGTGTTGGCGCTCCCGGAGAAGTCCTTCGCCCCCGCGATGCGGTCGGCGAGGTCGGGGTGCTCGGAGTCGACGCCGGTGTCCAGTACGGCGACCTTGACGCCCTGGCCCTCGTAGCCGGCCTTCCAGGCCGCGGGCGCGTTGATCTGCGCGGTGCTGCGGTCCAGTACCGCCTTGACCTTGCCGTCCAGCGCGATCCGCGGGGTGACCGCGGCACGGGCGGCGTCCGAGGTCCCGCCGGAGTTCAGCGTATTCCAGAACGTGCCCAGGTCGCGGTCGGCGATCCGTACCGATCGGGCGCCGATGCTCTCCAGGCTGCGGGAGGGCGCCTTGTCCGAGTTGAGCGACACCAGGCGGTCGGCGGTGGCCGCCGCGGCCTTCGACGCCTGCGCGGTGGCCCTCGCCCCGGCGCGGGACGGCTCCGGCAGGGAGGAGACGATCAGCGGCAGTGCGGAGGTGTGGGTGACGTCGTAGCCGTCGGCGATCAGGGCCGTCACATCGAACAGCCGGCGGTCCAGGGTGCCGGCGGCGACCAGTGTCTCGGCGTCGAACGGCATGACCGTCAGCGCCGCCTTGTCGTCCCCCTCCAGTGTCTTGAACGGCATGTGCTCGCGCCCGGGGGCGGGCTGTACGGAAGCAGTGCGCCGTCCTCCGGGCAGCGTCGTCACGGTCACCCGGTCACCGGTCACCAGACGCACGGTCGCGGAGTGGGGCTTCGGCACGGCGGCGGGGCGGGCAGCGGTCCCGGAGGCATCCGTCCCTGACGCGGCGGCGGCCTGCACACCTCCGGTGGCCACCATCAATCCCGCCGATATTGCCGCCGTTAGGCGGGTCCAAGCCATCAGAGAAACACCTTTCGTCGGTGGTCCCTCGAGCGGATGTGCTGGTCGAGGGGAATGCGGATACAGCGACGTCGCCGGTTGAGGACGGCGGCGTTCGGTGTGGATGCTGATGTTCAGTCGGGGCACGTCGTGCTCCGCCTGTTGTCGGGACCATGTGTCGCTTGTGGCCGGCGGCGACGGCAGGCAGACGTGGGCCAGCACTGCGAGGGTGATGTGCCGATGCCGGCCGACGTGGCAACCGACCCGCTTGCCGGTTGTGTTGTCAGTTGTCGTGCCGGTCGGGCCGGACTTCGATGTGGTCGGGCTCGAGGTCGAGCAGGACTCGGTGGCTGATGTCGAGGGCGGTGGTGAAGTCCCGTGGGAGCTGGAGACGGCCGGCCCGGTCGACGGTGGCGTACTCGCGGGCGTGGGTGACGGTGTTGCCCTGGTCGTCGACGGTGGTGTGGCGCAGGACCTCGGAGGCGGTGCGACCGTCGCGGACGGCGACGGTGCGGTCGACGGCCTGGGCGACGGCCTGGTCGTGGGTGACGATGACGACGGTGGTGCCGAGTTCCTGGTTGGCGGTGCGGAAGGCGGCGAAGACCTGTTCGGCGTTGGCGGAGTCGAGTTGGCCGGTGGGTTCGTCGGCCAGGACCAGGGCGGGGTGGTTGGCCAGGGCGACGGCGATGGCCGTGCGTTGTTGTTCCCCACCGGACATCTGCTGGGGCCGGCGGTCGGCGCAGTGGGCGATACCGACCAGATCGAGCAGTTCGGCGGCGCGGGCCGCACGTTGTCTGCGGCCCTTGACGCCGCCGGCCAGGCGCATGGGCAGCACGACGTTCTGCAGGGCGGTGAGGTAGGGCAAGAGGTTGCGGGAGGTCTGCTGCCACACGAAGCCGACGACTTCGCGCTGGTAACGCAGGCGGCTGCCGCCATCCAGGTCGAGGAGGTCGAAGCCGGCGACGGAGGCGGCGCCGGCGGTGGGGGTGTCCAGTCCGGCCAGGATGTTCAACAAAGTTGACTTGCCGGAGCCAGACGCACCTACCAGGGCCATGAGCTCGCCGCGCGCGACGAGCAGGTCCAGGCCTTGCAGGGCTTGAACCTCGTCGCCCTGGGCGGTGAAGATGCGAACCAGGCGGTCGCAGGCGATGAGAGCTTCCTGGCCGTAGGCGGGGCGTTCGCGGCGCTGGGTGGCGCGTCGTTCGAGCTCGGCCAGGGTCACCCCACCTTCCGCGGGAACGGGGGTGCCGGTGGTGGACTCAATGGTGTCGTCGGTCACGCTCGGTCCCCGATCCGCAGTTCCGTTCCTTCGCCGCGTCGTCCGGTGGCCCAGGCCTGTACTGCCAGGACCGCGCAGGCCAGCGCGATGAGCGCGGCTGACGGCAGGAGCAGGGAGGCGAGGTCGGTGCGCAGTACCGCTGCCGAGACGTCGGTGGCGGGTGTGGTGGTGCTGAATGCCAGCGCCGTCAGGTCGACGCCCGGCCGTAGCAGCGGCACGGTCACGGCGCTGACCAGGACGCCGCCGACCGCTGCGAGCAGAACCTGCGGCAGCATCTCCAGGACCGCCAGACCCTGCCGCTGACGGCTGGTCATGCCCATGGTGCGCAGTCGGGCCAGCAGTGCCCGCCGCTGCGGCGCGTTGTGCAGCAACGACAACATCAACGCCAGCGCACTGAACCCGGCACCGGCCGCAACCGCCGCCAGATACACACTCCGTGCGCCGGACTGCAACGCCGTCGTCCGCCCGTACGCGGCCCGCTCCTGCGAACGCAAGGAGACCTGCATACCGGGCAGCGCCGCCTCGCGCGCCACGGTGCGCAGCGCCGTGCCGTCGAGGTCCGCACCGGACACGAAGAGCGCGTTGGGCTCCAGCAGTTGGGGCTGCGCGTCGGGGTGGGCCCGGCGCATGGCTGCCGCCGAGACGATCACGAAGTCCCCGCTCGTCGCGGCCGGCGAGACTTCCCTCGTCGCGACGAACCGCACCCGGGTCAGGCCGGCGGACGCCGGCACCTCGCCCGTCGACCCGCCGAATGCGCGAGCGAGACGGGGGGAGACGACCGCGGGCAGCGGTTCACGCCCGTCGTCGGCGGCCAGCGCCCCGGCCGGAAGGGTGGCGCCGAGGCCGGTTTCCGCGGCGAGGTGGGCGTACCGCTGCGGGTCGGCGACGATCAGGGCGTACGGCAGGCCGCTCGACGTGGCCGACAGTCCCCTCTCGATCCGCACGTCCAGGGTGTCGCGTACTCCGGGGACCCGGCGGATGCGAGCCTCCAGCCCCTTCGGGAGGGCGGCCGAAGATTCCAGCCGGGCGTCGGCGCCTACCGCTGTGACCGCGGCGTGGTCGCGCCCCTCCTTGACGCCGGCGAGGACAGCGCCCCCGAAGGAGGTCACGGTCAGAGCGGTGATCACCGCCAGCAGTGGCAGCGCCGCGGTCGCGGGAGTACGGCCGGCGCGTGCCACACCGATCAGCAGCACGGCGCCCTCGAGGCGTGCGGCGGGTCGGCCCAGGAGTCGTACGGGCAGCGGATACACGCGCAGCAGCACCAGCGCGGCCACCACTGCCACCAGTACCGGGGCCGCGGCCATGAGCACATCCGCCCCGCCGTCGGCGGTCCCCCTGCGGCGCAGCGCGATCACCGCGCCGGCCACGATGACGGCGATCGTCACTTCGCCCACGGTCCGGCGCCGCGAGGGACGCACCGCCACCAGGTCCTCCCGCTGCTCCGGACGGGGCCTGCCGGCCACGACCAGAGCGCGCAGGGGAAGGGCGAGAGACCCCACGACGGCGACAGTCGCGGCAAAGACCACGGACGGCGTGAAGCGCTCGACCGGGAACAGCGCCAGCGCGAGTCCCAGGCCGAGGGCCGCCGACGGCGCCGCTACCACCGTGCTCTCGCCGAACAGTCGGGCGGCCAGGCCCGGCAGGGCGATGCCCCGGGCGCGCAGCAGCGTCAGCTCCGCCCGGCGCCGGGCCACCTGGAGTCCGGCGGCGATCATGAGCACGACGGCGGCGACCGTGCCGATGCCCACCGCAGCGACCATGATCAGCGGCTGGGCCGCGGCACGCTCGCGGAGGAAGGGCGTCAGCACGTCGGCGAGCCCGTCCTCCTCGACGGTCAGGCCGTGCTGCCGGGCGAGCAGTTGCAGTCGGGTGGCGTCCGGGCCGGCGTTGAGCGCGGCGATCCGGTCGCGGACGGCAGGAGCGTCGCGCGCGGTGAGGGTGTCGATGTCGGCCGGATGATGCCAGTACGCCTGCGCGCCGTCACGGAGACCGAGCAGCGCAGCCGCGGCATTCGGGTCGATGAGCGCGGTGAAATGCCAGTGGAACGTCGGATCGGGCTGACTGGGGAGCGCGATCACGCTCGGCGCGCGCAGGTCCGGCTGGGATCTCCAGTAGGTTGCCGAGGGCGACCGCGGTGTGAGGATTCCGGTGATGCGTACCGTGGCCTCCCCGCTCGGGCCGGGTATGTGCAGGAGCCTGCCCGCGGCCAGATTCATGACCTTGGCGGTGCGGTCTGTGACGGCTGCCTCGATGACGCCGTTGTCGTTGCCGCCGGGGCGGGGCAGCCGCCCGCTCACGACCCGGATGCGGGCGGCGAGGTCCTGCTGGGCGACCAGCGTGATCTCCGGGGCGAGGCTCTTGGTGATGCGGGGCAGCCCGGGGTCGGTGACCGGGTTGGCGCGCGCGCTGCGCACACCGTAGATGGTCTGGCCCTTGTCCAGCGCCAGCGGTGGCCGGACGACCTGCTGGAACGCTTCCTCGGCCGCGGCCAGCGCGTCCGGGGTCAACAGCGCCTCGGCGTTGTACGGATAGGCCATCCGCGACACGTCCAGCGACATGCTGACGCTGCGGCCGACCACCGGTGCCCGTCGCAGCATGTCGCGCAGCGTGTCGTTCTCGTACCCGTCCACGACTCGGGGCAGCGCGGCTGCCAGGAACGCCGTCACCAGCACCAGCACGGCCAGAGCGACCGTCGCACCGGGGGCGGCCCGGAACCGGGCACGGATCCAGGACACATCGCCGTGACCGCGAGAAGTCCGCGACTGGGTCATGTCACTCACCTCCTTGACGGCGCAGCGCCTTAACGGGGTCCACCGACCGCAGCGCTGTCAACGCGACGACCAGCAGCGGCACCACGGCCACGATGACCAGCAGTCCGACGAACGAACCGGGCGGCAGCTCCACCCGCACCGCGGGCACTGGACTGTCCGCACCGGTGGTCAGCACGATCAGCGGCACGACCAGCCGGGTCAGCAAGCCACCCAGCACCGCCCCCACCGCCACCGCGACCAGCACCAACAGACCTTGCTCGGCGGCGACCACCCGGGACAGCGAACGCCGCGGGGCACCCAAAGCGGCCAGGATCGCCACTTCCTGCGCCCGCCCCCGCATCGCGCCGACTGCCGTGGCCGCGAACCCGAGCGCGGCCAGCAGCGACGCCGCCACCACTGCGGCGGGCAGAGCCGACAGGGGACCGGCGCCGAGCGGATCGCTCCGCAACTCGTCCCGCTGCTCGGCACGTACCAGGACGGAGGTGATGTCACCACGGGCCCGCAGGACGGACGCCACCTGCGGACCGGCATGCGGATCGGTGGCGATCCACCACTCACCGGGCTGCAACCCGCCCCGGTCCAGCCCCGCCAGCGCGCGGTTGACCGTCTGCAGGTCCAGCAGGACCGCACCGCCGTCGCTGTCGGGCGCCACGGCGCGGGTGGTGGGCAAGGCACGCAGCGTTCCCGCGACGCGGACGGTCAGTTTCACACCCCGCACGTCGACGTTCACTTTGTCGCCCACTCGGGCATCGACCGCACGCAGGAACGCGTCGGTGACCAGGGCGGGCACCTCGCTCCTGAACGGAGTACCGGCTCGCACGCTCACCATGGCACCGTGCGAGCCGCCCTGGACGTAGTCCTGGAAGGGCTCCGCCCCTGTGTCGTAACGCACGGTCAAGGGAGTACCGCTGTCGGAGCGTGGCGTTTCCACCCGCGAGTTGCGGTAGCCGTGCGCAGGGTCCTCCTCGAAATCCGGGGCTTCGATCCGGGTGCGGGCACTCCAGGCCGTGCCGTTCGGCACGGACACGGCCTCCGGCACTCCGCCTGCGGTCACCGCGGTCAGCGTGGTGAGCGAGAGACGGTGGTGCTCGGCCCGGCGAGGCACCAGGTAATCGGCCTTGAGACCACTGAGCCGCAAAGGACCGGCCGGTCGGGCACCAGCTGCCCGGCCCGCCTCGGCCGCGAAGTCCGCCTCGAGCACATGTCGCCGGCCGTCCGCGGGAACCTGTCCCAGAGCGAAGGTGTACGGCGCGCCGTAACGGTCGACGAAGGTCGCCGATATGCGGTCGGTGACGGTGCCGGCGACCGACCGGCCGTCGGCTCCCACGGCCTCAAGGCTCACGACGAACCGCAGCCGCGCCGCGCCCTGCGGCAGCACGAACCCGGCGTCGGGTCCGGAGGCCCCGTCGGGCCGCAGCGGCCGCACCAGGTCCGCGACCGGCCGGTCGGCGAGGTCGTCGCGCAGCTTCATCACCTCCGCTGCGGCCGTGCTGTCCATCACCAGCACGGTTGCCTCGCGGTCCCTGGGCAGCGGCGCCTCGCTGCGGTTGACCGGCATCACCGCGGTGATGCCGGGTACCTCGTCGTACACGCCGCCCTGCCCGAAGGGCGTGGTGGATGTTCCGGTCACACGGAGATCCGAGCCCACGGCGAAGTCTGCCTGGTCACTTTGAGAGCGCGTCCAGCTCGCGCTCTCCCCGACGGCGAAGATGCTGATCGACATGGCGAAGACCAGCAGCAGTGCGGGCGTGGTCCCGCGTCCGGGCCGCCGGGAGAGCTGCCAGCCCGTCAGCGCCGCCGCCAGCCCCCGGCCTCGTGCCGCGCGCCGCTCCCCCAGCCGGGCGACCAGCGGCAGCAGACGCAGGGTGAGCACTGCGCCCGCCAGCAGACACAGCGCCGGTGCGACCACGAGGACCGGATCGAGCCCGAGGGCTCCACCACTGTCGGCCGTGAGCACGCCCGATCCGCCGCCGCGGAGGGAGAGCTGCCAGAACGCCAGGCCCGCCACGACCACCAGGCCGATGTCCGCGCCTGCCCTCGCGGCGGCGGGGAGGGAATGCCGGCCGGTGGCCGCCGCCTGCTCCCCCGCGTACGTCCCCGGGCGTCGCAGCGACGGGGCCAGCACGATGAAGGCGCAGGCCAGCCCGGCGACCGTGGCCACCCGCCAGGCAGTCGAAGCGGAGGCCTCCAGCGACACCCCGGCGCGGGCGAGAGCCCCGTGTGCGGCCAGCAGGTGCGCCAACGGCTCAGCCAGCAGCGGCGCAAGCACGACTGCGGGCAGGGCCAGCAGTAGGGCCTCGGTCGCGGCGAGCCCGGTGACGCGGGCGCGGGAGCCGCCGCGGGCGCGCAGCCACGCCAGCTCCCCGGAGCGTTCGGCGGCCAGCAGCCCGGCGACCAGGAACAGCGCGAGGGCGGCCAGCAGTCCCAGCTGCAGGGCGCTGATCAGCAGGGTTGAGCGGTTGACCAACAGGGTGCCGTTCAGGTCCTCGAGCAGGTCGGGGAGGTCGCTCTCGGCGACGACGGTCCCGTCGGGTGACAGGCGGTCCAGGCTCCGCAGGGTCTGCTCGGCGGCCAGCCGCACGTCGTCCATGCGGCCGACGGTCATGGCCGAGAAGTCCCCGCCGGTCTGCCACTGCATTTCGGCCGCGGGAACGGCACCGGAAGAGAACGACCGCGGGTCGGTCAGCAGTGGCCCATAGGTGGTGAACGCCAGCGTCCGCACGCCGCGTCCGGCAAGCGGGTCCAGCCGCCAGTACAGGGCGGTGGCGTCGGTGGCTCGGTACGCGCCGGTCAGGCGCACGCGCAGCGACGGCCCGCCCAGCCGGTCGGCCAGCGTGATCATGTCTCCGGGCCGCAGCCGCAGAGCCGTAGCGACGGTCTCCGGCACCGCCACCGGAACCGCTTCTCCGGCGGGCGCCGGCCCGGGCAGGTCCCCCCGGGTGAGCGTCACCCGGGACGGGTCGAAGGTGGCCAGCAGCGTCAGGTCAGGGTCGTCCGTACGGGGCGAGCCCGCAGGACGCAGGCTCAGCGGGAGACCGTACGGGCCGGAGCGCGTCGTGGAGGCGACGCTCACCGGCAGTCCGTCGTAGGCGCCCGCCACGGCCTGGCGCACCGCGGCGTCCATCCGTGCCGGGTCCTGGCTCCCGACGCCGGACTTCACATCGATCAGCGTCCGGCCCGCCGACTGTTCCTGCAGTGCCCGACGCAGGCCCGCGTCGCCGATCGCGGCGCTGAACGTCGCGAGCGCCGCCACCGCGCAGGTCGTCAGCACAATGGACAACAGCGCCGCGCCCAGCAGCAGCCGATGGGCGCGCAGACGCAGCAACACCAAGCCCGTCACCGTGCCCCCGATCGGCAGAGGTGGTGCCGCGCAAGAACAGCTGACGCCGTGCGCGGGCACGAGATGCGCGAATCGCCGGGGCGCTGTTCGCTCAGGATGTGAATCCGAAACAAGCCCGGGCACCCGCCTGCGGCAGAGGTTGTCGACGCCACCCGGCGCAGGCCTGGTATCCCGGAGGGGGTGGCCGGCTCAGTGGCTCGCCCGGCCGTTGTGCGCCGCTCCCATCCCCGACCAGTCCTGTCGAGGCCGGGGCGACCGACAGCGGTCCAGCCTCCCCTACGGCGGGACCCCCTGGGACGCGGACACAGGGTTGGGTCGGGTAGGGCGCTGTGCAATGGGTCTTCTCCGCGACGTCGGGCTCCCGATCGGGGCCATCACCCCGTCACGCGTCCATGATGCGCGTAGCGGCCCACCTCACAAAGTGGCAGGTAAGTAGCTAATCTTTTATAAGTAGAATCGGGGAAGGCGGAGTTGACGACTGGGCGCGGGCGCTCCGGACATCTGACGACGGAGCGCGCGGAGCCGACTATGCGCCCGCCTCAGACGGAGTCGACGAGGGTGCCGTCGTTTAGTTCGATAACGCGGTCGGCGAGAGCGAGGAGTTCGGGGTCGTGAGTGGCAACGAGGGCGGTGACGCCCTCGCTGTGGACGTCGGCGCGCAGAAGTTCCATGACGGTGCGGCCGGTGTCGGCGTCGAGCTGGCCGGTGGGTTCGTCGGCGACGATCAGGGCCGGGGTGCCCCGGCCCCGCGGTCCGTGCGGACCGCTGTAGGCGACGGTGTAGGTACCGTGGGCCAGTGTTGTGGGCAGGCCGACGGCGTAGGCGGTGCCGCCCTGTGGGGTGGGGTGGGCGTCGTCGACGCGCTTGCCGGTGGGGTCCAGGACGCGGATGGCGTCGCTGTTCAGGGCGATCTTCTCGGAGAAGACCAGGACGACCCGGGTGGGTGGCCGGGCGGTCACCGCTCCGTGCACGGGCGTGCTGTGTGTCAGCGCGGCGTGCGCGCGGCCGGAGCGGTGGTGCCCAACAGCAGGCCGATGGCAGCCAGGAGCACGAAGGCCCAGCTGCGCAGGCATGGAGCGGTGACCGTCATCGGTACTCCCCCAGCCTGGTCAGGCGCGGCTGCCGCACCGGCGCGTCGTACGCGGCGGTCAGCTGGCGCGGCAGACCTTCCGGCCAGCCGGCCGAGGCATACAAGGCGGCCGAGAAGTACTCCACGGCCGCCTCGGGGTCCCCGTCGCGAACGGCGCCGGCCAGCTGCGTGATACCGGCGTTGTGGCCGCGGATCTCCGCCAGCTGACCGGCCGCCCACTGGTCGTACTGCTGCCGGCACGCCCCCAACTGCTGCTGACGCTGGCTTCGTCCACCATGAGGGCGGCGTCCTACACGAACCGCTTGCGGGGTCTGGAGGGCGAGCTTCGGGCCGAGGTCTTCGCTATCGCGGTCGGCCGCCGACTTCGACACCCCGAACAGCGGAGCGAGTTGGCGCATGGTGAGGTTCGTTCGCCCGTGCGCAGCCACCAGCAGCACCCGGTCTTCCAACGCCAGCTGCCACGGCCGGCCCGCACCCGGGGCGTCGATGCCATCCCGCCGCAGCTGCGCCACCAACTTGCCGAAGACACCCGGGCTCAGCCCGCTGAACGTGCCTATCCAAGAAGGCTCCGACGCCGTGATCAACCCAGACACGACCAAGATCATCACATGCGACTGAATACCGAAGTGTGGGTGGCACTATGAGTTGCGGTGACCACGGCCTTCACCCTGCCTCGGCCCTCTGAACCCGGTGGACGGCTATCCGAGCCACGAACCGACCCCATCCCACGCGGCCTCCAGTTCGCGTGCGCACAGCGGGCCAAGTCGGGCCCGCACCACGCTGTGCGCGTCGAGCATCTCTTGCTTCCCGCCCATCTCGTCCAACTCGGCACCGATCTCCCGGGTCCGCCGGTCTTTCCCCCGCAGGGTCAGAAACCCCTGACCGCGGCCGATCGCACACAGCTCGTCCAGGAGCTGGCCGGTGCGGTCATCCTCGTCACCGACCGACGCCGCCTGCCGCAGCCGCGGTGTTGGCTCCGCACCCGGGCCGACTGCATCGACCACATGGCCCCCCGCCTTGCGCGCCTGAAGACGACGCCGGACGTGATCAGGGTAGGACTGTTCCCGAAGCGCACGCCGTCGACTCTCGCGTGCCACAACGAAGATGCACGCAAAGACCACCAACGCGACGGCCGGGACGAGAACCAGAACCGGGACCATGTCGCCTCCCCTCTCGGCGTTGCTTGGCTGATGCGACCGTCCGATGTCGTACCCCACAGCTCGTCGGCGACCCCTCCCGCCGCTGATCTGCGCTCAACTGGCCAAGTCGAGACATGGGCCGCCCACGGCGACCTCTGCCCGCAAGGATTCGCGGGCCAACCACCCGTCGGTCCGGGGCGACGACCACTTCGCCACGATGCGCAACGAACTCGGGCGGCACCGCACGGCCGTCCGTGCGAAATCTGGCCGGTCGGGCGCAGGAAGTCGCAGCGCTCAAGGCCGCCTGAGCACACCGTCCCCGACACCTTCTCGGTTGGCCCCGTGGCGCGGGAAGCAACCGTCGGATGCGGCGTTGCCGACGATCACGGCTTCGTCCCTAAGGGCACAGGAGCAGATCTAGGTCTGCAACGATGAGCCTATGGTCGCGGGAGCGTGAGCGGGACACGAGCAGGATCTGGGATCGGAGTACCGGCTGCGCTATCGCTACACGGGACTGCGACTGCTGCTCGAGCGAGGCGGCCGGTACTACGTCGTACCCATCGGTTGGGAACCCCGGACCGACCCGGTCAACGTACTCCGCGAGAGCGACAGCATATGGATCGGACTGATGCCAAGAGCCCTGCGGGCAAAGTGAAACCTAGTGTGAGGCGCCGTGCTGCCTTGGCGGACAGCATCACTGCGAGCCCAAGGCCCCGCACTCGCCGCGTGCATGCTCCGCTGAGGAGCGGTGCGCTGTTCTGGGACTGGGCAACGACGAGTAGCACCGCGGCTGACGCCGGCAACCGGCCCGCGGCACGGTGAGGATAGGCCCCTCCTGGGCCACCAGTCCTAGGAGCCTGTTGCGGCTGGTGACCACCCGCCGTGGCGCGGGAGATGCCCCATTTGGCGGCCACATGCGCGACTGGGCGTCCCACGCAGACACGCGCGACCAGCAGCCGCCTGCTGAACGGTCAGCCGGGCCATACGGTGGGACACGAAGACCTCCGTGTGGTGCAGTCCTAGACAGCTCCACCACACCGGAGGTCTTCGACCCTGCATGGGGGTGGGACACCTGCGCCTCTGGGGGTTTGGATTCTAGAGAGCAAGGCCGCGAACGGGACGATCTGCCAAACATCCCGTTCGCGGCGCGCGATCTCTATTGACCATTTCGAAGGGCGGCATCGCCCGATGCTGAAGTGCGGGGCCGCCTCCTTCGGTGCTCGATTGGGCGGCTGTGCCGGGCACCGACCGGCGCGCTGATCAGGACTGGAGGGACGGCAGCAAGATGCCCTGGCACCACTGGCGGAAATCGGTGGCGGTGGCGGAGGCGGGGTCGCAGGGTTCGGCATCGTAGATTCCGTTGTTCTGCGCGTTGACCATGTCGGCCATGTCCTGGGCCAGCGCCGGGCTCGCGCCGCGCTGCACCATGCGGGCCTGGAAGTCCGCGAGCGGGACCTGCTGATAGCGCACCGTGCGGCCCAAGGTCTCGGAGATGATCTCGGCCATGGCGGCGGGGGTCAGGCTGTCGGGGCTGACCAGTGGAACGCGGGCCTGTCCGCTCCAGGCGGTGTCCAGCAGGAGCGCTGCCGCCGTGGCAGCCACGTCCCGGGTGGCGACGGTCAACAGCGGCTGGTCCGCGGCGTTCGCCATGGAGAACACCCCCTGCTCTGTGATCGTCTGGGCCTGACGGAGCAGGTTCTCCATGAAGAACGGCAGTGCCAGGGCCCGGTACTGCACGCCGGTGCTCGCGATCAGCTCGTCCATGTCGAGCGCGGCCGACAGGAGTCCGGCTTCGTCCTGGTAGCCGTGGCCCAGGGAGGTGACGTGCACCATCCGTACGCCCCGGCTCGCGGCCTCCTGGGCTACTGCCCGAGCGAAGTCCAGGTAGTAGCGCCTGGCGGGGCCGGCGTCACGGAATCCGGCCGGGGGCACGAGCCAGAACAGCCGCTCAGCGCCTTCCAGTGCCTTCGCGATCGTGTCCGCGTCGGCGTGGGAGCCCGCCACCACCTCAACCTGCGTGCGCACGTGCTCCGGGAGGCGTGAGGGGTCGCGGACGATCACCCGGACCGGCTCACCGCTGTCCACAACGCGGTCCAGGACTTGCCGGCCGATGTCACCGGTCGGCGTAGTAATGGTGATCATGAATGCCTCCATGCGTGGTGGTCGACGGCGCACCCAAGGGCGCCGGGCAGGTGCTCTCGAGTGAACCCAGAGCAACGCTGCAGGTGAAGGACCAACCTGGTCGCGATTGATACCCTGGGGATATGAATGATCTGGAGGTACGGCAGCTCCGGTACTTCGTCGCGGTCGCGGAGGAACTGCACTTCGGGCGCGCCGCCGCCCGGCTGGGCATGGCGCAGCCCCCGCTGTCCCGCACGATCCGGGACCTGGAACAGCAGCTCGGTGTGACGCTGTTCGAGCGGACCACCCGGCATGTGAAGCTCACTGTCGCCGGGGAGGTTCTGCTGCGCGACGCCAGAACCGCCCTGGAGGCGATCACCGCCGCCGCCCACCGTGCTCGGCACGCAGGCAGCACCTCGCCCCGGCTGCGCATCGCACTCAAGGCCGACATCGACGGTGGCCTGCTGCCACAGATCCTGGACGCCTATAGCACCGACCCCGCCGCCCTGCCCCCCGAACTGATCCTCGGAGGGTTCGGCGATCAGCCCAAGGCACTGCGCGATGGCCTGGCCGACGTGGCACTCGTGCTCTGCCCCATGGACGACCGCGGGCTGGACAGCGAGCCGCTGATCACCGAGCCAGTCCTGGTCGCCATGGCCGCCACCGACCCGCTGGCCGCCAGGACCCAGCTGTGCCTGGCGGACCTGGCCGGCCGGAAACTCCCCAGCGGTGCGCCAGCCGAGGCCGGCCGCGCCGAGCCGCGCCAGCCCGGGGCGACAAGGCCGGCCTCCAACTTGTCGGAGATCTTCAACCTCGTCGAAACGGGCAGCATCGTGTTCTTCGCACCTGCCTCGGTCGCCCAACGCAACCCGCGACCTGGGGTCGCCTACCGGCCGGTCAGCGACCTACCGAACTGCACACTGGCCATCGCGTGGCCCCAGGACGCCCGCTCCCCGGCCGTTGCCGCCCTCGTACGCGTCGCATGCACGATCGCAGCCACCCACCGCACACAAGCAGAGCCCCAGATGCAGAGCACGACCGCCTGAGGTCCACCGCCACTAAGAGGTCGTTTTGTCCCGTTGTTTTATCCCGTGATGCGGGCTTGGTGTGGTGATGTCGGGTCGCGCCAGGAGATGGTGCTCTCGCCGGTGAGGCGGCGGGCCATCAGGTCGGTCATGGCGAGGTGGATCATGACTTCGGACCTGCCAGGGAGGGATTCGTAGTCGCGGGCCAGGCGGCGGTGGAGCATGAGCCAGCCGTACGTTCGCTCGACCGTCCAGCGTTTCGGGATGGGAGTGAATCCCCTGGCTCCGGGAGCACGTTGGACGATTTCGAGGTCGATTCCGAGGGTGGCGGCATGCTCGACGAAGTGCTTGCGGTAGCCGCCGTCGACCCAGACCTTGCGGATGGTGGGGTGGGCCGCGGCCACCCGGTCGAGGAGAGTCTGACCTGCGGTGGAGTCCTGGACGCTGGCTGCGGTGACCAGGACCGCCAGCAGGAGACCGGGGGTGTCCGTGATGACGCTCCGCTTGCGGCCCAGCCCTTGCCTGCCGGCGACGCCATAGGGGCCGAGGCCCCGCGCCCCACCGCCATCTTCGCCTGCGCGGACGTCGTGCCATGGGTGTCCTCCACGCCGTCTGCGAAGCCGGACTCGAAGTCCCCGACGACATCTCCATCGCCGACTACGACAACACCACCTTCGCCACCCTCGGCCCCACCGCTTCCCCACCCAACTGACCCATCCCCCCGTCACCGTCATCTGCACCGGCCAGCGCGACGTGCTGGCTGCGCCATCCCATGATGGGGGTACCTCGCCCTCCGTCAGACTCGTCGGGCGTGGGAAGCGAGGCGATCGGCGAACGCGATGACGAGGTCGCGCAGTTCATGGGGGCGCTCGATGACGAACGGCCGGTCGAGGGTTGCGAGCACCCGAGGCAACCAGTCGAGCCGCTCCGCCCGTAGTTCGACGCGCAGCCAGCGCTCGGTCTCCGTGTCCTGGGCCGCCGCGGGCTCGGGGTGCTCCTCCAGGCTCGCGATGCCGGCGGGAAGGTGAGCACGGATCTGATCAACTGTCCCGTGGATCCGCAAGGTCACCTCATGCTGGTACTCGGCCGTGGCGAAGCCTGCCAACACGCGCTGCGCCGGATCGGGACCCACGGGCGCTTCGAAAGAGCCGGGCAGGGTGCGCACGTCTGCGATGCGGTCGAGCCGGAAGGTCCTGTCCTCGCCGATCCGGGCATCCACGCCCGTGACGTACCACCGGCCCGAATGGGCGACGATCCCGTGCGCGTGCAGCGTGCGTTCCCTGCGCCGTCCGTCGCGGTCGGCGTAGCGGATCGACAGCGGTCGGCGGTGGCGCACCGCGTCGGCGATGGCGAGCAGCACCGCAGCGTCCGGAGTCGCGAACTCGCCCGGCTGATCCGTGAAGGCGAGAGCCTCCAGGAGGGCGTCGAGCCGACGGGCGACGTGCCTGGGCAGCACCCGCCGGATCTTCGCCGATGCCGTCTCGTTCGCCGTGCGCTCCGTCGTGGTCAGCCCTGCGCGGCGCCCGGCGACCAGGCCGAGCAGTACGGCCAGCGCCTCGTCGTCGCTGAGCATGAGCGGAGGCAGGCGGTACCCGGGGGCGAGCCGGTACCCGCCGTAGCGGCCGCGCACCGATTCCACGGGCACGTTCAGGTCGATCAGCTGGTCCACGTATCGCCGCACAGTGCGCCCTTCGACGCCGAGCCGGTCGGCCAGTTCCGCCACCGTCCGGGTGCCGCCCGACTGCAGCAGCTCCAGGAGTGTCAGCACGCGGCCGGTAGGGCGAGACATGGTCACAGTCTATGGTCTATACAGGACCGATTCTGTCCACTATTTCTCCTAGCCTGCCGAGTGCACGCCCTTCAGCACAGCCAAGGAGATCCCGTGGATTTCGTCTCCATCCGCATCATCACCAGCGACGTGGCCCGCCTCGTCGAGTTCTACGAGCGAGCCACAGGGGCGCGGGCGACGTGGGCCACCGCGGACTTCGCCGAGCTCGAGACCGCGGGCGCCACTCTCGCGATCGCCGGCACCCGCACCGTCCCGATGTTCGCCCCCGGCTCTGCCCGACCGGCGGACAACCACAGCGTGATCACCGAGTTCCTCGTCGACGACGTGGACCGCGTTCACCAGAACCTGACCGACTTCGTCACCGACTTCGTCAGCGGGCCCACCACGATGCCCTGGGGCAACCGGTCACTGCTGTTCCGCGACCCCGACGGCAACCTCGTCAACTTCTTCACCCCCGTCACCCCAGCGGCCATCGAGAAGTTCGCACGTTGATGCCAGGCACAGCCGCTCACGCGCCGCTGAGCCCCGAAGGATGACTGCGCTCGTGCCTGCGGATTGACGCCGGACGTCCGATCGCACACCCACCCCGAGGCCTTCGCTGAGCCGGACCACAGCGGACCGTGGCATCAGGAGCCGGGCTGACCAGGGCTCGCGGCGATCTCAGCGGTCCATGCTTTTGTCCAGTTCTTCAAGGTGTTCGGGCCTCATGGTGATCGTCGCGGCCGCCGCCGAATTCCGCACGGTTTCCGGCCGGGTCGCCCCGGAGACCGCAATGAGGGACGGGGACCGGGCGAGCAGCCAGCGAGGGCGATCTGTGCGGTGGTGGCGTCATAGTGCGCCGCCAGCTCTTCGAGCACGCGAGCGCGCCGTGGACTTGAGGTGGCCATGCCTCGCAGTGGGGAGTAGGCGAGGAAAGCGAGCCTGGGCCCACGTCTCGCCCGAGGTAATGATCACGGTCGCCTAGCCAGTACGCAAGCCCCTGTCGGCACCGGCGTCAGACCGACGTCCAGCACGTACACCCGCATGTTGTCCATCGGGCCGGTGACCGGGCCGGCACGAGGAGTGCAGCGACCGCCCGTCCTCCGCCGCTTGTGTGTTCCGGGTCGGTGCCCGGCTCAGTCCCTGTCGGCGTTGCCCGGAAGCCGAGCACGGCTTCCGGGCATCGCGTTCGTGCCGTCATCAGTTGCTACGGGTCAGCCTGAGAGTCACCATCTGGAAGGGTCGCAGCAGGAGTTCTACGGCGCCGTCGACCAACTCCGGGCTAGCCACGCTGGGCAGCGGCCGCTCCAGCAGGTCGGTCGCGGTGACTTCGGCCGCCGTGAAGTCCGGCCGCAGCCGCGTGGTCGCCCTCCCGCCCCGCGACTCGTACACCCGGACAATCACATCGCCGCTCTCGTCGTCCGCGAGCTTGACCGCGCTCACGACCACCGCGTCGTTGTCCAGGACGACCAGAGGCTCGACCGCTGCTGTGCCCGGCACGCGGCGCTCGGGGAGGTTGATGCCGTAGCCCTCGGCGACCGCGTCGCCGATCGAGGCCCCGGGCACCAGGGCGTGCCGGAAGCGGTGCACCCCCTGGTCGGTCTCCGGGTCGGGGAAGCGCGGCGCGCGCAGCAGCGAGACCCGCACAGTGGTGGTGGTCCCGCCGTCCTCGTTACGCACGGTGCGCGTCACGTCGTGCCCGTAGGTGGAGTCGTTGACCAGGGCGACCCCCCAGCCCGGCTCCTCGACGTGGACGAAACGGTGGTTGCACGCCTCGAATTTGGCCGCGTCCCAGCTGGTGTTGGTGTGGGTGGACCGGAAGACGTGTCCGAACTGAGTCTCGGAGGCGTATCGCTCGGCGTGCACGTCCAGCGGGAAGGCGGCCTTGAGGAACTTCTCCGTCTCCTGCCAGTCCACCTCCGTGTCGATGTCGAGGCGCTTGGCGCCCGGAGCCAAGGACAGCAGCTGGGTGACCGAGGAGGAGCCGAAGCGGCGCACCACGCGTACCGACGCGGTGCCGTCGCCGGCCGGGGCCATCTCCTCCAGGTCGGTCAGGTCGGTGACGGTGTTGCGGTAGAACTCGTCGACGTCCCAGGCATCCCACTGGTTGGGGAAGTCGGGGTGGAGCTGCAGCAGGTTGGCCGCCGTTCCTGGGGCCACGGCCTCGCGGCGTGCGCTGAGGTCGAACGCGGAGACGACCAGGCCGCGCCCGTCGATCTCCACCCGGAGCAGGCCGTTGTCGAGGACGAATCCGCCGCCGTCGCGGGGAAGCGGTGCCGTGGCCGCAGCCGGGGCCACGGGGGCGGCGGCGCCGGCGGGCACGCCGGCACGGGTGTGCGGCGCAGCGTTGAAGACCAGTTCGCCGCCCGTGGCCGGGCCCGCGAGGGCACGCTGCGCGGCGTCGATGATGCCGAGCAGTTCCTCGGCGACGGCGGCGTACGTGGCGCGGGCCTCGCGGTGCACCCAGGCGATCGACGAGCCGGGCAGGATGTCGTGGAACTGGTGCAGCAGCACCGTCTTCCAGAGCCGGTCCAGCTGCTCGTAGGGGTAGCTGAAGCCGGTCCGCACGGCGGCGGTGGCCGCCCACAGTTCGGCCTCGCGCAGCAGGTGTTCGCTGCGCCGGTTGCCCTGCTTGGTCTGGGCCTGGCTGGTCAGCGTGGCACGGTGCAGTTCGAGGTAGAGCTCGCCCACCCACACCGGCGGGTCGGGGTACTCGGTCTCGGCCTTGGTGAAGAACTCGCGGGGCGTCTCCCAGTGGACCGTCGCAGAGCCGTCGAGGTCGCGCATCCGGGCGGCCTTGGCGATCATCTCGCGGGTGGTGCCGCCGCCCCCGTCTCCCCAGCCGGTCGGCGCGAGGGAGTGCCGGGCCCTGCCCTTCTCCTTGAAGTTCCGCGCGGCGTGCGCGATCTCGCTGCCCTTCATCGAGCAGTTGTAGGTGTCGACGGGCGGGAAGTGGGTGAAGATCCGCGTGCCGTCGATTCCTTCCCAGGTGAAGGTGTGGTGCGGGAACTTGTTGATGGTGCTCCAGGAGATCTTCTGGGTGAGCAGCCACTTCGACCCGGCGGCCTTGATGATCTGAGGGAGGCCGGCGGCGAAGCCGAAGGTGTCGGGCAGCCACGCCTCCTCGTTCTCGATGCCGAATTCCTCGAGGAAGAAGCGCTTGCCGTGAACGAACTGGCGGGCCATCGCCTCGGAGCCGGGCATGTTGGTGTCGGACTCCACCCACATGCCACCCGCCGGCACGAAGCGTCCCTCCGCGACGGCCTTCTTGACCTTCGCGTACACCTCGGGGCGGTGCTCCTTGATCCACGCGTACTGCTGGGCCTGGGACATGGTGTAGATGAAGTCGCCCTCGTCCTCGAGCAGGGCGGTCATGTTGGACGTGGTACGGGCGACCTTCCGCACGGTCTCGCGCAGCGGCCACAGCCAGGCGGAGTCGATGTGCGCGTGCCCGACCGCGCTGATGCGGTGCGCGGTGGGCCGGGCGGGTACGGCGAGGACGCCGGCCAGCCGCTCGCGGGCGGCGGCCGCGGTGCTGTTGACGTCCTGCAGGTCGATGGCGTCCAGGGCGCGGCTGATGGCGCGCAGGATGTCGTGGCGGCGGTCGGAGTCCTCGGGGAGCTCTGCCATGAGCTCGCCGAGCACCTCCAGGTCCTGCACCAGCTCCCAGACGGTCTCATCGAGAACGGCCAGGTCCATGCGGGTCAGGGTGTACTGGGGGTCGTTGCCCGCGGTGTCCTTGTCGCCGAGCTGGGTCGGCAGGAAGGGGTGGTAGTCGAGCAGGACCGGGTTGGAGGCAGCCTCGATGTGGAGCAGCACCTGCTCACCGCCGCTGGCGGGGGAGGCGATCCGGACCCACTGGTTGCGGGGGTTGAGACCCTTCACCGGGGTGCCGTCGGGCCGGTAGACCAGGCCCTCGCACTGGAACCCGGGCATGTTCTCGTCGAAGCCGAGGTCCAGGACCACCTCGACGGTCCGCCCGGCCCACGCCTCTGGCACGGTGCCTGAGACACGGAACCAGCTGGTGCCCCAGGGGGCGCCCCAGCGATCGCCGACGGCGATCGGCTCTGCGGGGGCGGTCAGGCCCTCGGCAACGGGTACCGGCTCTCCCGGGGCGGTCCACACGGCGACCTCGAGCGGTGTCGAGTCCGGGTAGAGGGCGGGACGGATGCGTTCGTCGAGGACGCGCTTGAGGCGGGCTTCGACCAGCTTGCGGTCGTCGTGCATTGGGATGGCTCCTGTGCGGGTGGTGCGGAAGGAGTGACGTCAGGTAGGAGTGCCGCGGGTCAGTGCACCTGGTCGGGCCGGACGACTTCGGTGATGCCGCGTGCGGCAAGGTGGGCGGCGTCGTCTGCGCGGGAGGCGAGCACGGCGGCGGGGCGGACACCGTCGGCGGTGAGTCGGACGAACGCCTCGTAGAACGCGCCTCCGGGCGCACACACGGAGCGGTCGGGGGCCGCATCGTCGTCGCCGACGTTGACGGCGAGCGCGGTGGTCCGGGGGGCGGGCCGGCGCGGTTCGGCGCGGCGCTCCCCCACGATCCTCCGGATGGCCTCGCCGGCCGGCTTGACCTTGCCCTCGTTGGTCAGCAGGCCGAGGGAGTACTCGAGTTCGGGGAAGTCGGCGAGGTCTCGGGAGACATCGTGCGAGCACCACCAGGTGATGCCCCATACGTCTTCGCAGTCCAGGGCGTTCGCGACGGTGGCCTCGGTGAAGTCGGCGGCGTGTTCGGCGGGTATCAGGGGTGCGGGCGCGCCGACCTCCTGGAGCCAGACCGGGCGGTGCGGGTCGCCGGCCCATGCCTTGGACAGCTCGATGAGGTAGGCGGCGTGGTGTTCGGTGGCCGTTCCGGTGCGGCCGTGCCGCTGGGCCGTGCCGTTGAAGACCCATGAGTGCACTGCGGTCATCGCCCCCAGGTTCGCCGCGTGCGCGGGGGTGAAGGGGTGCCCGTCCAGGTACCAGGCGGCGTCGTAGGCGGCGTGCAGGTGCTGCCTGCCGGGGGCGGCGTCCTCGCATGCGGCGAGCACGGTCCGCAGCCAGGCGGCGGCCTGGGCCGGGGTGATCGGGTCGGGGTCCGGATGGGGCGGCCCGGAGAATTGGTTGATCTCGTTGCCGATGGTCATGCCGATGAAGTTGGGCAGGCTGTCCAGGGCGGCGGCCAGCGTGCTCAGGTAGGCGGTCTGGCCGGCGACGACGTCGGGGTCGGTGAAAATGTTGCGCCGGTGCCAGGTCTGGGTCCAGGAGGGCAGGAAGTCGAAGCTGGACAGGTGCCCCTGCAGTCCGTCCACGTTGACGTCGAGGCCGCGTTCGCCGGCGGCCTCGGCGAGCGCGACGAGCTGCTCGACGGCCCGGGGCCGGATCAGGGAGCGGTTGGGCTGGAAGACCGGCCACAGCGGGAAGACCCGGACGTGGTCCAGGCCGAGGTCCGCGATCGCGTCGAGGTCCCTGCGCACGGCATCGAGGTCGAAGTCGAGCCAGTGGTGGAACCAGCCCTGGCTGGGCGTGTAGTTGGCGCCGAAGCGCGGTCCTTGGGCGGGCATCGGGTGTCCTGACTCTCGTGGGGCCCTGTTCCGCCGGGGGCGGAGCAGTGGGATGGGGCGGTGCCGGTGTGCTGGGCGGGGTCGTACGGTCAGCCCTTGACGGCTCCCTCCCCGACGCCGCGGAAGAAGTACCGCTGCAGGGCGCCGAAGAGCACGATCAGGGGGGCCACCGCGATGATGGTCCCGGCGGCCACCAGGCGTTCGTCGTTGGCGAAGGTGCCGTGCAGGTAGTTCAGGCCGACCGTCAGGGTGTACTTCGAGGGGTCGCTCAGCACCACCAGGGGCCACAGGAAGTCGTCCCAGGCGCCCATGAAGGCGAAGATCGCCACGACGGCCAGGGTGCCCCGCGCGGATGGCAGGGCGATGCTCCAGAAGCGTTGCCAGACGTTGGCGCCGTCCATGTATGCGGCTTCCTCCACCTCGTTGGGCAGGTTGCGGAAGGCGTTGCGCATCAGCAACACGTTCAGCGCGCCGACGGAGCCGGGGAGCAATACGCCGATCAAGGTGTTGTTCAGGCCGAGGTCGCGTACGAAGGTGAACTGGGCGATGATCAGGCCCTCCACGGGCACCAGCATCGCCAGCACGAACGCCAGGAGGACCGCGCGCCGTCCGCGGTGCTGAAGCCGGGCCAGGGCGTAACCCGCGAGCGCCGCGCCGACGCAGTTGGTGACGACGCTGGACACCGCCACGGTCAGTGAGTTGAGCGCGTAGTCCCACACCGGGATGGTCTCGGAGACGCGCCCGAAGTTGTGCAGGGTGGGCTGCTGCGGCAGGAACGAAGGGGGCGTACTGAAGATGTCCTCGTGCGGGCCCTTCAGCGACGTCGACAGCTGCCACAGGAACGGTCCCACGCTGATGGCGAGGACGGCGAGCAGCAGCAGGTAGCGCAGTACGAGCTCGGGGACCCGCACGCGGCGGCCGTCGGCGTCCAGCACTCCGCGTCGCGGCCGACGACCGGCGGCCGGCGTGGTGGCGGGAGCGTTGGGGGTGTCGGTGGCGCTGGTCACGCGTCCTCCTTCCGGTCGGCGCGCAGGGTCAGCAGCATCAGCGCGACCACCACCACGAAGATGACGACGGAGATGGCCGAGGAGTACCCGACCCGCCCGGTCAGTCCGGTGCCGGTGCGCTGGACGAGCATCACCAGCGTGGTGTCCTCGCCTGCGGGGCCGCCGTTCGGCCCGGCGAGGACGTACACCTCGGTGAAGACCTTGAAGGCGGAGACCGCGGAGAGTGCCGCGACCAGCACCATCGTGGAGCGGACGGCCGGAACGGTGACGGTGAGGAAGCGGCGCAGGGCTCCCGCGCCGTCGACCGCGGCCGCCTCGTGCAGCTCGCGCGGGACGTCGGCGAGCGCCGCCAAGTAGATGATCATGTAGTAGCCCAGACCCTTCCAGATCGTCAGGGCCATGGCGCTCAGCAGCAGGGTCCACTGCTCGCCCAGGAAGTTGACCGGGCTCCCGCCCACCGCCGTGACGATGGAGTTGAGCAGGCCGCGGTCGTCGAGCAACCACACCCAGATCAGGCCGACCACGACCACCGAGGCGACGACAGGCGTGTAGAAGGCGGCGCGAAAGAAGGCGATACCGGGGATGCGGCGCTGTACGAGCAGGGCCAGCAGCAGCGGCAGGACCACCAGCGCCGGGACCACGCCCGCCACGTACAGGGAGCTGTTGCGCAGCCCGATCCAGAACGCGTCGTCGTGGACCAGGGCCCGGTAGTTCTCGAACCCGACGAAGCTGCCGCCGACGAGCGTCCGGCGGTCGGTCAGCGAGTTGTACAAGGTGCTGCAGAACGGCCAGAGGCTGAACGCGCACACCACGATCAGGCCCGGCGCGGCGAACAGCCACGGACTCCACCAGCGGTGGCGGCGGATCCCGCGGGGGCGCGGCCGGCCGGAGCCGGAGCTCCGGACGGCCGTTGCCCGCGGACCGCCGGCGATCGTGCCAGGGGCGGTCGAGGACGTCATGGCGTATCCCGGTCAGCTCTGGGCGAGGAGCTGGTTGGCTTCCTTGACAGCGTTGTCAAGCGCTTCCTTGGGGCTCTCCTTGCCCTGCAGCGCCTTGGCCACCTGGTTGCCGAGGGCGGTCTTCATCTGGTCGCTGAACTGCACCGGGGTGTAGTTCACGGCGTTGGCGAGGGAGCTGGCCGCCGCGATCCGCACCCGGGTCTCGTCCGTGCCGTCCTCCTTCGTGAAGTACGGGTCCTTCAGAGCTCCGGCCGTGCTCGGGAAGATCGCGACCTGCTTGGCGAAGGCCATCTGCCGTGTGTTGTCGGTGACGAAGTGGGCGAAGGCGATGGCGGCAGCCTTCTGCTTGGCCTTGGAGTTCACCATCATGCTCTGCACGTAGACGTTGACCTTGCCGGTGTTGGTTATCTGGTCGGTGATCCCGATGTTCTTGTAGAGCGTCGGCGCCTGTGTCTTGAAGTTCTTGAGGTCCAGCGCGCTACCGGGGTTCATGGCGACCGCGCCGGTGAGGAACTTGTGGCCGGCCGACTCGGGGGTGGCGGTCAGAGCCTGCGGGTCCAGTGCGTGCGCGTCGTACAGCTTCTTGTAGTGCGTGAGCAGTTCAACGCCCTTGGCGTCGTTGAAGGTGAACGCGGTGCCGTCCTTGTTGACCAGCTGGGCCCCGTAACGGCCGAAGTCCTCGATGGTGGGCACGTTGGACAGGGTGGCCACCTTGCCCTTGCTGTTCTCGGAGATGGCAAGGGCGTCGGCGAACAGGTCGTCGTAGGTCTTCGGCGGCTTCTCCGGATCCAGCCCGGCCTCCTTGAACAGCGCCTTGTTGTAGAACAGCGGACCGGTGTTGAGATACCACGGGAAGGCGTAGGTGCCCTCCAGGCCCGGGACTACGTCGGCGGACCAGGCACCGGGAAGGTACTCGGACTTGTACTCCGCCGCGTCCTTGTCGAGGTCCAGGGCCAGACCGGCCTTGGCGAGCGGCGCCAGCAAGTCGGGGGTGACGTTGACGACGTCGGGGAGGGTCCCACCGGACGCGTCGGCACTGAGCTTCTCCGCATAGCCGTCGGCCGGCTGGTCGACCCACTTGACGTGAGTGCCCGGGTACTTCTTCTCGAAGTCGGCGATGACGCCGTCGAAGTAGCCCGCGAAGTTGGCCTTCAGGTTCCAGGTCTGGAAGGTGATCGTGCCCGTCACCTTGCCTGACGAGTCGGTGGACGCATCTCCCCCGCCGCTCCCGCAGGCGGCGAGGGAGAACGTCGCGGCGGCGACGACGGCGGTGGCTACCGCCTTGTAGGAGGAACGCACGGTGGACGGCTCCTTTGCTCGGACCTTGCGCGTGGATGACGCCCCGGGGCTGGGCCGGCCGGGTGCGCACGTGGAGGAGACCATTCCAGCCGTCGCGGGGAAAGTCAACGAATTCCCTGAAGGTTTCTTCCTGGTCGATGCATATGAGCAGGTCAGAGCGAGTGTGAGAGGCGTCTTGCGCTCGCAACTAATGCGCTTTAGGGCAAGTTCGCTGAAGCGCTTTAGTTCCGTCCGTCCACCCTGGTCGGAGAAACATGCGCGGGGCCGTACGATGTGTGCTCACATGCACGGAAGGGGACCACTCGCGGTGGCAGACGAGCAGCAGGCCAGAGGCGGGGCCGATGCGCCGGGGCACGGCCGTCCGGCCGGGCGCCGCCGTCCCACGATCAAGAACATCGCCCAGCGGGCGGGGGTGTCCGAGAGCGCTGCTTCGTTCGCGCTCAACGGCCGTCCCGGCGTCTCCGAGGCAACGCGCGACCGTGTGCGCCGCGTCGCCGAGCAGCTCGGCTGGCGACCCAGCGCCGCGGCACGGGCCCTGTCCGGCGAAGGGGCGGCGACGGTGGGCCTCGTACTGGCCCGGCCCGCCGAGACCCTGGGCGTCGACTCGTTCTTCCTGCAACTGGTCTCGGGCATCCAGGAGGTGCTGGCCCCGCGGCATCTGGGCCTGCTGCTCCAGGTAGTGGAGGACACCGAAGCCGAGTGCGGTGTCTACCGTCGCTGGTGGGCCGAGCACCGCGTCGACGGGGTACTGGTCGTCGACCCGCGCACTGACGATCCGCGCCCAGCCCTGCTCGATGAACTCGGCCTCCCCGGCGTGGTGATCGGCGCCCTTCCCGAGTCCGACCCCGGTGCGCACCGCCGTCTGTCACAGGTGCGGGTCGAGGACGCGCAGGCCATGGCCGCCGTGGTCGGCCGTCTGCACGCCCTTGGCCACCGGCGCATCGCCCATGTCGCGGGTCTTCCGACCCTGGCTCACACCGCTCGCCGCATCGAGTCGCTCACGAAGGAGGCGGCCCGGCAAGGGCTGGATGCGGCACGGTCCGTGGTGACGGACTACTCTGACGCAGAGGGCGCCGCCGCCACACGCCGGATGCTACAGGAGCCCGATCCGCCTACGGCGATCATCTATGACAACGACGTGATGGCGGCAGCGGGCTGGGGGGCGGCTGTCGGCCTGGGCCGTGACGTGCCCGACGACGTCTCCATCGTCTCCTGGGAGGACTCGGCTGTGTGCCGCCTGGTCCAGCCATGGCTGACCGCACTGTCCCGCGACGCGGTGGCCTTCGGCCGGACCGCGGCCGAGGAACTGACCGCCCTCCTCGACGGCGGCGTGGCCCGCGATGTGACTCTGCCGCTCCCCCAGCTCATCGAACGCGGCAGCACCGCCGCACCGTCCGGCACCTAAGCAAGGGGGCGTCCGCAACTTGACTCCCTTGCGCAGCCGGCCCGGGACGCGGGCGGGTGTCCCTACGGCGCAGTGGCTTTTTGACCGGAGAACAGCCAGGTCAACGTGACCGCGCGGACCAGTTCGAAGGGGGGCCCAGAATGCAGTCTCGCACGTGTCAAGGACTCATCGGGGTCCCGCACGGCTCACCCGGATGAAGGTGAGGCCCAGTGCTTTGCGCTCCATGCTGGCTGCGTACAGCGGGGTCTCGAGCTGGTTGTGGGCGACGACTGCGATCTGGCGTTGGGCGGCCACATCTGAAAGTTCAGGTCCTGCTGGGTGAGCATGCCAGGTCTGGCCGGTGCTGCCGCAGGTGGCGAGGGTGAGCTGGGTGCCGTTGGTGGCGCTGGCCGACGGGTCGGCCAGGCACCTGGTGTTCTCGGCGTTGCTGACCAGGGTGCCGTTGGTGGTGACCTTCCACTTCTGGGTCGCATCGGTGTTGCAGGTGTCGATAACGATCAGCGCGCCGGCGGCGGTGGAGTTGGCGTTGGTGTCCAGGCGCAGGCCGAGGACCTTGACGGTGCTGTCGGTTCCGATGGTCCATTTCTGGGCCGTGGAGGTGCTGCTGCAGGTGTCGATCTGGACCGTTCCGGGGGTGGTGGCGCCGCCGGTGTCGTCGATGCATTTGGTGCCGCCGCCGGTGAGGGTGAAGCCGGTGACGAGGGGACCGGTGACGCTGGCCTTCCGGCTCATGGTGTTGCCCGCGTTCTTGTTGGGTGTGTACCCGGTGTCGAGGTAGCTGGGGGTCTGGGTGGCGGTACCGGTGGCGGGATTGCTGGTCGGGGTGACGCCAGCATGCTTGGGCAGCGTCGCGGCGACGGTTCCGTCCGTACCGGGGTGTGCCGTGGTCTGGGTGGTGTCGGCGAGGGCGTTGCCGGTGGTGTCGTGGTTGACGGCACCGGTGCGGTCGCCGAGGAGGTCGTAGGTGTAGGTCTGCCAATAGGGAGCAGGACCACCGACGGTGGTGGTCTTGACGGGTGGTCTGGACTGCTGCGGTGGTCAGCCTCCGACGCTGCCGACGGCCGCGTGCTGGGGTTGGTGATGCCTGCGGTGTCGGTCCAGGCGGCGGTCGGCCGCTGGAAGGAGTCGTAGGTGAAGCACTGGGCACTGAGCGACACAGGCCGCGCAGGTACAGACTCCACCGTTCAAGGGCGGTCCCATCGATGCAGCCCGTTTTCGGCAACGGATGTACCGAAAGTAAGGGTATGCCTGCCTTATGGTGATCTGAGGGGTCGCGCACACAAGCCGTGACGCACACCGGAAGCTCTGGAGGTGCAAGCGGTGAGGCGATGGCGGGCTCTGATCATCCTCGGTACCGCCCAGTTCCTGATGGTGCTCGACACCTCGGTCATGAACGTCTCGATCAGCCAGTTGGTAGAGGACTTCAACACCGAAGTCACCTCGATTCAGGCCGTCATCACCCTCTACACCCTGGTCATGGCAGCCCTCATGATCACAGGTGGGAAAGTCGGGGACATGCTCGGACGCCGCAAGGTGTTCGGCATCGGACTGATCGTGTACGCCACGGGCTCCGCCCTCACCGCTGTGGCCCCGGTCCTATGGGTGCTCACCGTCGGCTGGTCCGTGATCGAAGGACTCGGCGCGGCGCTGGTCCTCCCGGCGCTTGCCGCCCTCGTGGCCGGAACCTACCAGGGCCGGGACCGGGCCGTCGCCTACGGGGTCGTCGGCGGCCTGGCCGGAGCCGGCATCGCAGTCGGGCCTTTGGTCGGTGGTTGGGTCACCACCTACCTGACCTGGCGTCTGGTCTTCGCTGCCGAGGTCGTGCTGGTGGTGGCCATCCTCTTGGGTATGCGCTGGATCGAGGATCAACCCCACCGCGGCTCCAGACCGCATCTCGACAAGGTCGGGGCCGTGCTGTCCGCCGTCGGCCTGGCCCTGGTGGTACTGGGTGTCCTGCAAAGCAGCAACTGGGGCTGGCTGCGGCCCCGCAACTCCCCCGTGACCGTCTTCGGCTTCTCCCTCACCTTCTTCGTCATCGCTGCAGGCGCCGTCGTGCTGTGGTTCTTCCGGTTGTGGGAGCGACGGCAGGAGGCTCAAGAGCATGAGCCCCTCGTACGCTTCTCGCTGTTCGGCGTGCCCACTCTGCGGGCCGGCCTTGCCGCGTTGCTCAGTCAGAACCTCATCCTGCTGGGCCTGTTCTTCGTCATCCCTTTGTACCTCCAGATCGTGCAGGGCCTCAGTGCCTTCGAGACCGGGCTGCGGCTACTACCTGTGTCGAGCAGCATGCTCGTGGTCTCCATGAGCGGCCCCCTGCTCGGCCGTTTCGCCTCGCCCCGCACAGTGGTCCGTACGGCCCTGCTGATTCTCATCGCAGCGATTCTCGGGCTGCTGGCCGTCATCACTCCGTCCCTCAACGATCTTTCGTTCGCCTGGGCGATGGCCTTGCTGGGCACGGGTATGGGCCTGCTCGCCTCCCAGCTCGGCAACGTCGTCCAATCCAGCGTCGGCGAGTCGGAACGCAGCGAGGTCGGCGGTCTCCAGTACACCGCTCAAAACCTGGGATCCTCCCTGGGAACCGCCCTCATCGGCTCGCTTCTCATCGGAGCACTCGTGCACGTGTTCACAACCCGGATCGAAGACAACCCGCAGATCTCCAGCGCAGCACGTCAACAGGTCGGCATCACCATCGAGGCGGGCGTCAGCTTCGTCGGCACCAACCAGGTACGAGCCGCGGCAGAGCGCACAGGCCTGCCCAAGCCCGAGACCGACGCCCTCGTGGCCGAGTACGCCGAGGCACAGCTCGGCAGCCTCAAAGCCGCCGTCCTCGCCACCGCCGGCATCGCGCTCGCCAGTTTCCCGTCCACCCGGCACCTGCCGACAGACCGGCTCCGCAAGCCCTCGCCCAGCTGAGGGCTTCGATCCAGGACGGATCACAACAAGAGCCCCGGCCTGGCCACGCCCGCTCGATCCTTGCTGATGGCCTCATGTCGCGGGACGATCCCGCACGGCTGGCCCTGCTTCACCCTGCTGCGGCACCGGCCCCAGCCGTCGGCGCAGGGCGATGACACAGCACATGATGCCTCACGGGGAGAAGAGGGGATGGTTCTGCCGCGGGGAGGCGGTTCAGCGGGCAAGGGCGAGGACGCCGAGAGCGCCGCCTTGTTCGTCGACGACAGGCAGGGCATCGAGCCGGCGGTAGCGCATGGCGTGCTCGGCTTCGGCCATCGTGGTCACGGGCGAGGTGAACGGCCCGCGGTCGCCGAGGATGTCGCGCAGCTGGACCCGGTCGGTGTAGGCGGAGCTGTCACGAACGGCGGTGAGCTGGGCCTGGGTGACCAGTCCGGTGCACAGGCCGTCGTTGTCGCAGATGAGCAGGTGCCCGACGCGGGCACTGGCCATGACGGACAGGGCCACCTCGACGGTCATGTCGTCACAGACCTGCGGTCCGGCGGTGTCCATGGCGTCGGCCACCGTCTTGTGCACGGGGGTGGCACTCGCCGAGCCGGGCTGCATCTGGACCAGCGTCAAAAGGTGCCTCCTGCAGAGATGGGTCAGTTTCCTGATCACGTGGTGCTCAGGCCGCCGCGTCAAAGGCGGACTGCCGCACGCTCACGCGGCGGGCACCCGAAGCGGGACTGCGTCGACCGCGGGAGGCCGCACTGCGCTTGCGCCGCTCGGGCGCCGGCGCGGTGATGGTGACGGGGATGCCGGAGGGGGTCTGGGCGCCGGTGATCCGGTTGAGGGCTTCATCGCCGGAGCGGACCTGGGTGGTCTGGGGCACGATGCCGGCGGCGGCCATGAGGCGGGTCATGTCGCGGCGCTGGTTGGGGGTGACCAGGGTGACGACGCTGCCGGACTCGCCCGCGCGGGCCGTACGGCCGCCGCGGTGGAGGTAGTCCTTGTGGTCGGTGGGCGGGTCCACGTTGACGACGAGGTCGAGGTTGTCGACGTGGATGCCGCGGGCCGCGACGTTCGTGGCGACCAGCACGGTGACGTGCCCGGTCTTGAACTGGGCGAGGGTGCGGGTGCGCTGCGGCTGTGACTTCCCGCCGTGCAGGGCGGCCGCCCGTACTCCGCTGTTGAGTAGGTCCTGGGTGAGTCGGTCCACGGCGTGCTTGGTGTCCAGGAACATGATCACCCGGCCCTCGCGCGCCGCGATCTCCGTCGTCATCCGGTGCTTGTCGGTGCCGTGCACGTGCAGGACGTGGTGTTCCATCGTGGTGACCGCGCCGGCGGACGGGTCGACGGAGTGGACGACGGGGTCGGTGAGGTAGCGGCGGACCAGGAGGTCGACGTTGCGGTCCAAGGTCGCGGAGAACAGCATGCGCTGGCCCTCGGGGCGTACCTGGTCCAGGAGTGCGGTGACCTGCGGCATGAAGCCCATGTCGGCCATCTGATCGGCCTCGTCGAGGACGGTGATCGCGACCTGGTTCAGCCGGCAGTCGCCGCGGTCGATGAGGTCCTTGAGCCGTCCGGGGGTGGCCACGACGACTTCGGTGCCACCCCGCAGCGCGCCCGCCTGCTTGCCGATCGGCATCCCGCCGACGACGGTGGCCAGGCTCAGCTTCACCGCTCTGGCGTAGGGGGTGAGGGCATCGGTCACCTGCTGAGCGAGTTCCCGGGTGGGGACCAGGATCAGGGCCAGCGGCTGGCGGGGTTCGGCGCGCTGTCCGGCCGTTCGGGCCAGTAGGGCCAGGCCGAAGGCGAGGGTCTTGCCGGAGCCGGTCCGGCCGCGGCCCAGGACGTCGCGGCCCGCGAGGGTGTTCGGCAGGGTCGCGCCCTGGATCGGGAACGGCACCGCCACACCCTGCGCGGTGAGCGCGGCCAGCAGCTCCCGGGGCATGTCGAGGTCGGCGAACGCCTCGACGGCGAGCAGTGCGGGGGTGATCGTTTTCGGCAGGGCGAACTCGCCCTGGACGGCTGCGGGCCGGCGGCCGTAGCCGCCCGAGCGGCTCGGACCCCCGGAACGGCTCGGGGCGGACGGACCGAAGCGGCTGCCCCGAACCGAACCGGCGGCGGAACCGAAAGCGGGGCCGCCGGTGCGGCGGCGGGTGCGGGAGGAGCGGTCGTTCGTACGCGTGGGGTTCATTCAGAACCTTCCTTGATACGGCACGTATCAAGGAATTCCCGCAGCGGGAGAGCAGCGCGGGGAATCACAAGAACGGGCCTAAATGGAATGCGAAAGCGCATCTGGCCTGCGGTAGCTCCAGTGCGGGGTGCAGGCGATGAAATGGTGACTTCACGTGGGCGTGAACCCAGTACGTCGACGGGTGCAGCTCCGAAGAGGTCCGCATCGGCGGGCGGGGGTTGTCCCACAGGTGACACCACTGTGGGACATGCCCGCGACTGGTGCCCGCACCCCGAGGGGTTCGGGCATCAGCTACAAAACGGGCGCCGGCGTCAGGCGGGAACGATGTTCTCGGCCGTCGGGCCCTTTGGGCTCTGCGCGATGTCGTAGGTGACCTTCTGGCCTTCGCGCAGCTCGCCAATGCCCTGGGCGGCGATGTTCGAGAAGTGGGCGAACACGTCAGCGCCGCCACTGTCCTGCTCGATGAAGCCGAAACCCTTTGCCGCGTTGAACCACTTCACGGTGCCAGACGCCATGCCAAATCTCCTTTGGGGCAGTACACCAGCATCCGCACTGTACGGACACCGTGTCGCCGCGATGACGCCCCGCCCGGAAAATAACCGGTATATAAAAACGCCTCCAGTGGCTGAAAATACTCACGGAGGTGCTTGAAGTTTTGGGAACCGCGACTGCAACTGAGGTCGACAGTAGCATGCCGTATCGGCCCGCGTACGCTGAATAACTTCACTCTGTTCATTGCGGGTAAAACTCTCCCCGCGCTACGCGCTAAATCCTCGCTTCGCGGTCATAGATACTGGCCTGCAGGGAGCGCGAAGTTAAGGAAGATGGTTGCCCTTCGCCACTCGAGGTCTTGCCTGCCGTGCCCCCGATCAGCCCCCGACCTCGGGTGGCTGAGCACGGGAGGAGGGGCTGGGCCTCGCCGAGGCAGTCATGTGACTGCCAGGACGATGGCCGTGTAGTGCGCGGTGAAGGCGGCGATGGTAAGGGCGTGGAAGACCTCGTGGAAGCCGAACCAGGCCGGTGAAGGGTCAGGGCGCTTGAGTCCGTACACGACGGCGCCCGCGGTGTAGAGCAGGCCACCGGCGATGACGAGTACGACCACCGCGGTGCCGCCGGTGCGCGCGAAGTCGGGCAGGTAGAAGACGGCCACCCAGCCCAGCACGAGGTAGCACGGGGTGTACAGCCACCGGGGAGCCCCGATCCACAGCATGCGGAAGGCGATGCCGGCCAAGGCGCCTGCCCACACCACGGCCAGCAGCACCAGTTGCTGGGCTGCGGGCAGCAGCAGTACCGCCAACGGGGTGTACGTGCCGGCGATGATCAGGAAGATGTTCGCGTGGTCCAGCCGGCGCAGGACCGCCTCCCCACGGGGCCCCCAGGTTCCGCGGTGGTAGACCGCGCTGGTAGCGAACAGCAGGCAGGCCGACAGCGCGTACACCGAGCAGGCCGCAACTGCCGCGGCCGAGCGCGAAACGGCGATCAGGACGATGCCGCCGACCAGAGCGAGGGGGAACACGCCGGCGTGCAGCCAGCCGCGCATCCTCGGCTTCAGCGCAGCCGCCGCGCGCTCCACCCCGCCTTCAAGGCCGGCGGCGCTCTGCCCGGCAGTCAGCCGGCCGGTTGCGCCAACAGGCGCATCAACCACCGGGATGTGGAGGACTTCTGGCGTGGCGCCGGGGCGAGGCTGGGACTCCCACCCGTGTGCCGGCGGCTGAGTATCTTCGGCGATCATGCACTCACATTCTGAAGTCGGCGGAAGAATGCGCGGCCCGGCACGTCGCCCCGGACTGCGGGGTCAGCGGCCCAGGGCGGCTTCGCCAGGCACCCTGGGGCGGGCACATCGAAGGCATCAAGGCCTTGATGACCTGGAACGAATCTATTTGCGGGTCAGGTGTCGGGCCGGGATGCGGCGCGGCGGTATTCGGCGTTGATGCGCTGCGCCTCTGCGAGCTGGTCTTCGAGAATGACGATGCGGCAGGC
>NZ_JARAVL010000048.1:0-62085 GCF_033792725.1 Streptomyces sp. PA03-5A
AGTAGAAGAACGGGATGCCGATGAACTCCGGCGTCAGCTTCGCGTACGAGCCGACCCAGAGCATGGCGACGAAGGGGATGACGAGGCAGACACCGGCGATCACGCGGGTGGTGGTGACCACCGGTGGCCGCCCGGAGGTTCCGGATGGTTCGGACATTGCTACGGCTCCGTCCTGATCTCTTACTCCTGTGTAATGCGCAGGCAATCTAGAGTCAGGACGGTCGGCACGTCACTACCGCCCGCATTGCGGTATGGAAACGATCTACAAGGCCGGGGAACCGTACCGGGGTTACGGACGTTGCAGCCGGGCCACGAACTTGTAGCGGTCACCGCGGTAGACCGAGCGCACCCACTCCACCGGCTCGCCGCCGGTGTCGATCGAGTGCCGGGACAGCAGGAGCATCGGCAGCCCGACGTCCGTGCCCAGCAGGCCCGCCTCGCGCGGGGTGGCGAGCGAGGTCTCGATGGTCTCCTCCGCCTCGGCGAGCCGGACGTCGTAGACCTCGGCGAGGGCCGTGTAGAGCGAGGTGTACTTCGCCAGGCTGCGGCGCAGCGCGGGGAAGCGCTTGGCCGACAGGTGGGTGGTCTCGATGGCCATCGGCTCGCCGTTCGCCAGGCGCAGGCGCTCGATGCGCAGCACGCGGCCGCCGGCCTTCATGTCCAGCAGTTCGGCCAGCCGGTCGTCTGCGGTGATGTAGCCGATGTCGAGCAGCTGTGAGGTCGGCTCCAGGCCCTGGGCCCGCATGTCCTCGGTGTACGAGGTCAGTTGCAGCGCCTGGGAGACCTTGGGCTTGGCGACGAAGGTGCCCTTGCCCTGGATGCGCTCCAGGCGGCCCTCGACCACCAGTTCCTGCAGCGCCTGCCGCACGGTGGTGCGCGAGGTGTCGAACTCGGCGGCCAGGGTGCGCTCGGGGGGCACCGGGGAGCCGGGGGGCATCGTCTGCGTCAGTTCGAGCAGATGGCGCTTCAGGCCGTAGTACTTGGGTACCCGCGCGGTCCGTCCGGCCACGCTCCCGGGCGCCTCCGCGGTCTCCGTCACCGCTGTGCCGGCCTCGCCGTCCGTCTCCATCGCCTCTGCTCCCGAGTGCTGTCGTGCTGCCGTCACCGGCTCCTCCGTCATTCGCGGCTCACATCGTGGCACGGGCCGGGCTCATATCGCGTTACGAGCCCAGATGTCGGTCCGGTAACGGACGCGTCCGGTGCTCTTATACACCCTTGACACCCCTAAAGGTCTAGGCCAAGCTTCGGGCACTGGTCTACACCACTTGGTACTCACTGCCCTGGGGAGGGTGTTGTGAAGCGCAAGCTGATCGCGGCGATCGGTGTCGCCGTCATGGTCGCCGGCGTTGCGGCCTGCGGTTCGGACGACAAGGGCTCCGACAAGGCCTCGGCGCCGAAGGAGATCACCGTCTGGCTGACGGTCGACGCACAGAAGAACTGGCCCGAGCTGGTCAAGCAGGCGGACGACGCCTTCACGGCCGAGCACAAGGGCGTGAAGATCCACCACGAGTACTACGAGTGGACCGCCAAGAACCAGAAGCTCGACGCCGTCCTCGCCACCAAGAAGGTGCCCGACGTGGTCGAGATGGGCAACACCGAGACCCTCGGCTACCTGGTCAAGGGCGCGTTCGCGCCCATCGACAAGAGCAAGTTCGAGAACTCCGGCGACTGGCTGGACGCCCTCGAGGGCTCCGTGACGTACAACGGCAAGACCTACGGCGTGCCTTACTACGCCGGTGCCCGTGTCGGCACCTGGCGCAAGGACGTCGCCAAGGCGGCCGGCGTCACCAAGGCCCCCACCACCTGGGCCGAGCTGACCGACGCGCTCGACAAGATCCAGAAGAAGAACGGCGACAAGTTCTCCGCCTGGTACCAGCCCAGCCGCGACTGGTACACCGCGCTGGCCTTCGTCAAGGACGCCGGCGGCGACGTCGCCAAGGAGGACGGCGGCAAGTGGACCGCCACCCTCTCCGACCCCAAGTCCATCGAGGGCCTGAAGACCTGGAAGGGCGTCCTCGACGCGTACTTCCACGGCGACAAGAACAAGGACGAGTCCGACCGTTACATCGTCTACGGCCAGGGCAAGTCCGCGCTCATCTACGGCGCCAGCTGGGAGGGCGGCGCCGCCGCCGACCCGAAGACCGACAAGACCGGCAAGCTGAAGGACAACCTGGAGACCTTCGCGCTGCCCGGCCCCAACGGCGAACTGCTGCCGAACTTCATCGGCGGCTCCGACCTGGTCATCCCGGCCAAGTCCGCCGCGCAGGACCTCGCCGCCGACTGGATCAACGGCTTCACGAACAGCGCCGCCCAGAAGGTCCTCATCTCCAAGGGCAACCTGCCCAACGCCAAGTCGCTGCTCGCCCCGCTGAAGGACGACCCGGCGACGGCCGCATCCGCCCGGGCCAACGAGAACACCTGGTTCGTCCCGACCGCCCCGGGCTGGCTGCAGGTCGAGAAGAAGCAGATCCTGCAGAACATGCTCAACGACATCGCGGTCGGCAAGGCCTCCATCGAGGACGCGACCAAGTCCGCGGACGAGCAGATCAATGCGGTGATCAACGCCGGCTGACCGGCACACGGGCAACACGGTGATCGACGCCGGCCGGCCGCCCCGGGGCGGCCGGCCCCGGCGCGACGCCAGGGACTGGAGCAGCCGAGGAGCACATGATGAGTGCCGTTGACACACCGTTGGACAAGGTGCCGCGCCCGCGGCCGGCGGGACCGGGCCGCAGGCCACGCCGCTTCGGCGGAGCCGCGCTCCCGTGGACGCTGCTCGCGCCGACCATCGGCGTCCTGCTGCTGGTCCTCGGCTACCCGCTGGTCCGGCTGGTCACCCTCTCGTTCAAGCAGTACGGGCAGGCCGAGCTCTGGCAGGGGCTGCCCGGCGACTGGCAGGGAGTCGCCAACTACACCCACGTCCTGGGGGACTCGGTCTTCTGGGGCGTCGTCCTGCGCACGCTGCTCTTCACCCTCGCGGCGGTGCTGCTCACGCTCGTCGTCGGCATGGGGGTGGCCCTGCTGATGCAGCGGGTCTCGCCCTGGGTCAAGGCGCTGATCAACATCGTGCTGGTGGCGAGCTGGGCGATGCCCGTGGTCGTCGCCATCACCATCTTCAAGTGGATGTTCGACAGCGACTACGGCGTCCTCAACTGGCTGCTCAGCCGGCTGCCGGGGGTGGACCTCAGCGGCCACAACTGGTTCACCGACACCAAGCAGGGCTTCCTGGTCATCACCCTCATGGTGGTGTGGGGCGCCATCCCCTTCGTCGCCATCACCCTGCACGCCGGCCTCACCCAGGTGCCCAAGGAACTGGAGGAGGCCGCCCGCATGGACGGCGCCGGGCCGGTCAAGGTCTTCCGGCACGTCACCCTGCCGGTGCTCAAGCCGATCATCGTCATGCTGACGACGCTGTCGGTCATCTGGGACATGGGCGTCTTCCCGCAGGTCTTCCTCATGCGCGACGGCCACCCCGAGCCCGCGTACCAGGTCCTCACCACCTACTCCTACGACCAGGCCTTCGTCGCCAACGACTACGACGCGGGCGCGGCCATCGCCGTCATCACCGTGCTGCTCCTCCTCGGGGTGATGGCCGTCTACATGCGCCAGATGCTGAAGATCGGAGAGGTGGAGTGACGGCCATGCTCGACACGGCTCCCGCCGAGAGGGTGCCGGCCGCCGCTCCGGCGGCGCGCGCCGCCCGGCGGCCCCGGCGCAAGGGGCGGACGGTCTACAACCTGCTCGGCCTGCTGGTCGTGGTGGTCTCCGGCTTCCCGGTCTACTGGATGCTCAACACGGCGTTCAAGCCCGCCAAGGACGCCATCGACCCCGACCCCAAGCTCTTCCCGACCAGCCTGTCCTTCCAGAACTTCTCCGACGCCCTCGACGTCGGCGACTTCTGGGGATCGGTCGGCCGCAGCCTGATCGTCGCCGGCTCCACCGTCGGCCTCGGCCTGGTCATCGGGCTGCTGGCGGCGCTGGCCATCTCCCGCTTCGTCTTCCGCGGCCGCAAGGCGGTGATCGTCGCGATCCTCGCCGTGCAGATGGTGCCGCTGGTGGCGATGATCATCCCGGTCTTCCTGCTGCTCAACCAGATCGACCAGATCGACAAGCTCTCCGGACTCGTCATCACGTACCTGACTTTCGTGCTCCCCTTCACGGTGTGGACGCTGCGCGGATTCATCGTCAACATCCCCAAGGAGCTGGAGGAGTCGGCGATGGTCGACGGCTGCACACGCATGGGCGCGTTCTTCCGGATCATCCTGCCGCTGCTCGCCCCGGGCCTCGTCGCCACCTCCATCTACGCGTTGATCCAGGCCTGGAACGAGTACCTGTACGCGATGCTCATCATGAGCCAGGAGCACCAGACGGCGACGGTGTGGCTCGGCAACTTCGTCACCTCGCGGGGCACGGACTACGCGCCGATGATGGCCGGTTCGACCATGATGGGCGTGCCCGTGGTGATCTTCTTCCTGATCGTGCAGCGCAGGGTCGCCGCCGGACTGACCGCCGGGGCGGTGAAGGGATGACCGAGACCTTGAGCCAGATCCACGACGGCACCGCGGACCCGGGCGACCTCGTCCGCGACGCCCTCACCGTCCTGCAGCCGGGCTTCCACGGCACCACCGCACCCGAGTGGCTGCTGCGCAGGCTCGCCGAGGGACTGGGCTCCGTCGCCCTGTTCGCCCGCAACATCGAGTCGCCCGGGCAACTGGCCGCGCTCACCGCGCAGCTGCGCGCGGTACGGCCCGACGTCCTGATCGCCGCCGACGAGGAGGGCGGTGACGTGACCCGGCTGGAGGCCCGCAGCGGTTCCTCCTTCCCCGGCAACCTCGCCCTCGGCGCCGTCGACGACACCGCCCTGACCCGCGACGTCGCCGCCGCACTCGGCCGCCGGCTGGCCGAGTGCGGGGTCAACCTCAACTGGGCGCCGTCCGCGGACGTCAACTCCGACCCCCGCAACCCGGTCATCGGCGTGCGCTCCTTCGGCTCCGATCCGCTGCTGGTCGCCCGCCACACCGGCGCGTACGTCGAGGGCCTGCAGTCCGCCGGGGTCGCCGCCTGCACCAAGCACTTCCCCGGTCACGGCGACACCTCCGTCGACTCCCACCACGCCCTGCCCCGGGTGGACGTCGACCCGGACACCCTGCACGCCCGTGAACTCGCCCCGTTCCGGGCCGCCCTGGCCGCCGGCAGCAAGGCCGTGATGAGCGCGCACATCCTCGTGCCCGCCCTCGACCCGGACCGCCCGGCCACCCTCAGCCCCGCCGTGCTCACCGGACTGCTCCGCGACGAACTGGGCTACGACGGCCTGATCGTCACCGACGGCATCGAGATGCGCGCCATCGCCGACGCGTACGGCATCGAGCGCGGCACCGTCCTGGCGCTCGCCGCCGGCGCCGACGCCATCTGCGTGGGCGGCGGCCTCGCCGAGGAGGAGACGGTGGTCGCCCTGCGCGACGCCATCGTCGCCGCCGTGCGCGACGGCGACTTGACCCGGGAGCGGCTCGCCGACGCCGCCGGACGGGTGCGGAGCCTGGCCGCCTGGGCCGCCGAGCGCTCCGCGGCGCCGGCGCTCGCGGCACCGGACCCCGGGATCGGCCTGGTCGCGGCCCGCCGCGCCCTGCGCGTGACCCGTACCGACGCGTACCTGCCGGTCGCCGAGGCGCCGTACGTCGCCGCCTTCACCCCGGTCGCCAACATCGCCGTCGGTGACGAGACCCCGTGGGGCGTCGCCGCCGAGCTCGACCGGATCTTCCCGGGCACCGTGACCGGGAGCTTTCGCGAAGGTGACGCGCTGACCGCACACGTGCTGCGGTCGGCGGGGACTCGTAGGATCGTCGCAGTGGTGCGTGACGTGCACCGTCACCCCTGGATGGCCGAGGCGCTGGGCGCGCTGCTCGCCGCCCGTCCGGACACGGTGGTGGTGGAGATGGGCGTTCCCCAGGCGGCACCGTCCGGCGCGCTGCACATCGCGACCCACGGCGCCGCCCGCGTGTGCGGGCGGGCGGCCGCGGAGGTCATCGCTGGCAAGGAGGCCGGCGACTGAGGTCCGCCGCGGCACATCCGTTCCGGATCCACCTGGAGGCCCCGAGAATGTCCGCCCCGTCGCCGGCCGAGCAGCAGCCGATGCCCGGCCGGATCATGTCCGGCGAGATGGCCGAGCAGCCCGCGGTGCTGCGCCGCATCCTCGAGGAGGGCGCCCCCCGGATCCGGCGGACCGCCGAGCGGATCGCCGCGCGCGGACCGCGCTTCGTCCTGCTCACCGCGCGCGGCACCTCCGACAACGCGGCCCTGTACGCCAAGTACCTGGTGGAGGTGGTCCTCGGCAAGCCCGCGGGGCTGACCTCGATGTCGACCACCACCGCCTACGGCGCGCGCCCGGACCTGACGGACTGCCTGGTCGTCACGGTCAGCCAGTCCGGCGGCTCACCGGACCTGGTGGCCTCGACCCGGGCCGCCCGCGAGGCCGGCGCGATCACCCTGGCGGTCACCAACAACGCCGACTCGCCGCTGGCCGAGGTCTCCGAGTTCCACATCGACGTCCTGGCCGGCCCGGAGAAGGCGCTGCCGGCGACCAAGACGTACACCGCCGAGCTGCTCGCGCTCTACCTGTTCGTCGAGGGGCTGCGGGGCGGCGACGGCAACGCCGCCAAGGTCCTGCCGGAACTCGCGGAGCAGATCCTCGCCCGCCAGGACGAGGTCAGGGCGCTCGCCGCGCGCTACCGCTTCGCCGAGCGCCTGGTGCTCACCTCGCGCGGCTACGGCTACCCGACCGCGAAGGAGGCCGCGCTGAAGCTGATGGAGACCAGTTACATCCCGGCCCTGTCCTTCTCCGGCGCCGACCTGCTGCACGGCCCGCTGGCCATGGTCGACAACGTCTCCCCGGTCATCGCGATCGTCACCGAGGGCAAGGGCGGCGAGGCGCTCCAGCCGGTGCTGGACCGGCTCCGCGGCCGTGGGGCCGATCTGATGGTCATCGGCAACCAGGCGTCGGTAGACGCCGCCTCCGCAGGCTTCGTCCTCCCCACCGAGGGCGTCGCCGAGGAGGTGCAGCCGGTCCTGGAGATCCTCCCGCTGCAGATGCTGGCCTACGAGATCACCATCGCCCGCGGGCAGGACCCCGATGCGCCGCGCGCGCTGGCGAAGGTGACCGAGACGCGCTGAGCCGGAAGGCGGGCCGGAAAGGGCCCTGACACCACTTCGGGCCGCGGCGCCGGGACGGGACCCTCAACCCGCCCAGCACCGCAGCCCGGAGCTGCCGTCGGCCCGTGGCACGCGGGATGTGCGGTTCCCGCGGCCCGTCAGGGCCGACCATGAGGCCTGGCGCAGTCAGGGCAGAGAGCGCCGGGGCCTCGCTCCACCCTTCTGTGCGGGAAGGATGGAAGTTCGGTTGTACGTCAATTCTGGACTAGACCACTAACGCCTGTCCACAAGGTGACGCAGTCAGATCATAGGTCGTCGGAGACCTTTGTGGGGACTGGATGACGGCGCCTTCCATGAGCGCGGGATACGCTCATTTGCGTGCCCTCCATGAACGATCTCGTACGCCAGCACACGGACCTCGACGATTCCGATCTCGAGTGGCTCCACCTGCTGGTATCGGAGTGGCAACTGCTCTCCGACCTCTCCTTCGCGGACCTCGTGCTGTGGGTCCCGACCAGTGACGGGACCCGCTACGTCTCCGTCGCCCAGATGCGGCCGAACACCGGCCCGACCTCGTACCAGGACGACATGGTCGGCCACCTGGTGCCGCGCGGCCGCCGCCCGATGCTGGACGCCGCACTCGACGAGGGCCGGATCGTCCGGGAGGGTGACCCGGAGTGGCGCGAGGAGGTCCCGGTCCGGGTCGAGTCCATCCCGGTGCGCCGAGCGGGCCGGGTCCTCGGGGTCATCGCCCGCAACACCAACCTGCTCACCGTGCGGACCCCCAGCCGCCTGGAGCTCACCTACCTGCAGAGCGCGTCCGACCTGGCGCAGATGATCGCGGCGGGCAGCTTCCCGTTCCCCTCCGAGCAGGTCGACATGGACGCCTCGCCGCGGGTCGGCGACGGCCTGATCCGGCTCGACGCCGAAGGCGTCGTCCAGTACGCCAGCCCCAACGCGCTCTCCGCCTACCACCGGCTCGGCCTGGCCGCCGACCTCGTCGGCCACCACCTGGGCTCGGTCTCCGCCGAACTGGCCCCTTCGCGGACCAAGAGCCACGAGGCGCTGGTGACCGTCGCCGGCGGCAAGGCGCCGCGGGAGACCGAGATCGAGGGCAACGGCGGCGTCATCCAGTTGAGGGCGATCCCGCTGAGCCCCAAGGGCACGCACAACGGCTCCCTGGTGCTGCTGCGGGACGTGACCGAGCTGCGCCGCCGGGAGCGCGAGCTGATGACCAAGGACGCCACCATCCGGGAGATCCACCACCGGGTGAAGAACAACCTGCAGACGGTCGCGGCGCTGCTGCGGCTGCAGGCCCGGCGGATGGACTCCGACAAGGGCCGGGAGGCGCTGGAGGAGGCGGTGCGGCGGGTCGGCTCGATCGCGATCGTGCACGAGACGCTGTCGCAGAACCTCGACGAGTGCGTGGAGTTCGACGAGATCGCCGACCGCGTGCTGGCGATGGTCGCCGAGATCTCCCCGGGCAGGGTCACCGCGCGCCGCAGCGGGCGGTTCGGCATCCTGACGGCCGAGGTGGCCACCCCGCTGTCGATGGTCCTCACCGAACTGCTGCAGAACGCCCTGGAGCACGGGTTCGGGCCGGGCGAGCAGGGCACCGTCGAGGTGGCCGCCGAGCGGCACGGGCAGAAGCTGGGCATCGCGGTACGGGACGACGGGCGCGGCCTGCCCGCGGAGTTCGACCCGCAGCGGGCCGGCAACCTCGGGCTGCAGATCGTACGGACTCTGGTGGTGGGGGAGTTGGGCGGAAGCTTCGACATGGTCCCGGCCGAGGAGCGCGGGACGAAGGTCGTCCTGGAACTGCCGCTGGAGGGCTGAAACCCGTCGCGGTCCTGCGAGTCCGGCGGGGCGGGGACCTCGCAGGACCGGGCTCCGGGAACGCCGAAGCCCCGGCTGCTCGGGGAGCGGCCGGGGCTCTTCGCGTCGCGATGCTGCGCGGTTCGGAGGTGCTGCGCGCTGCGGCTCGGGGGTAAGCGAGTGCGTCAGGCGCTGGCGTTGCGGGCGCGGTTGCGGGCGGCGCGGCGCTTCATTGCGCGACGCTCGTCCTCGCTGAGGCCACCCCACACGCCGGCGTCCTGGCCGGTCTCCAGCGCCCACTGCAGGCACTGCTCCATCACGGGGCAGCGGCGGCAGACGGCCTTGGCTTCCTCGATCTGCAGCAGCGCAGGACCGGTGTTGCCGATGGGGAAGAAGAGCTCGGGGTCTTCCTCGCGGCAAACGGCGTTGTGACGCCAGTCCATGGCTGCTCCATCTCCTTGTGTTGCATGTAAGTTGCTTGTGAATGTGAACGCTTTCACGAATCCTCAGACACGACACGGGACATCGCCCAGTCTCCTGGTGCGGTCCCGCGGGGGTGTGGTGAGGATTCCGGCTGCCGAGGACGCCCGATGAGCGGCTGTCCCGATCGCCAGGAAGAGCCTCGCAAACCTGGGCTGCGGATACAACCCCTTCCGAAAAGTTTTTTTTGAATCCTCGGTGTCGGCTCCGTCACAGCCGTACTTCCATGGGGTGCAGGGCAGCCTAAACGTTCGAGTGAAAGGACTTTATGTCCTTCTGCTTACACAATCACACGCAGTGCACGGCGTACGCCTGTGAAGGTTGCGCTCATTCGCAGTCCCAGGTGGTCTCCGTCCACCTGGAACGGCAGTGGCGCCTGCGAATGCAAGGTGAAGTCCGTCAGATCGTGCAGGGAGGTCGCGTGCTTGCCCTGCGGCCCGCGCTCCGGGGTCGAACGGAGCAGCTGGGTGGCGTAGCGGGTGACCGCCGCGCTGGTCAGCCGGGAGAGTCCCAGCACGTCGAGGGCGGTGTCGAAGGACGCGCGCGGCGAGGCGTAGATCGGGCGGTTGCCCAGGTAGGTCCACGGCGCGGTGTTGCACACCAGGGCGAGCACGAGGTCGGTCACCGGGTCCTCGCCCGGCCGGTCCAGGGTGATCGCGCCGGCGCGCCGGTTCGGCTCGGTGAGGAACTGGCGCACGACCTGGCGTATGTAGAGCGCGTGGGTGGAGCGCTTGCCGTGCTCGCGCTGCTGCTCCACCCGTCCCACCACACCCGCGTCGAATCCCAGCCCGGCGCAGAAGGTGAACCAGCGTGCCGGCACCCCCTCGTCCTCCGTGCCCGGGGTTCCGCTCACCAGGCCCAGGCCGACCGTGCGGGAGCTGCGCTCGCGCAGCGCGTCCAGCAGCGCGCCGGTCGCCTCCACGGCGTCGTTGGGCAGCCCCAGGGCGCGCGCGAACACGTTCGTGGACCCGCCGGGCACCACCGCGAGCTTCGGCAGGCCGTCGGGGTCGGGGCCGTTGTGCAGCAGACCGTTGACCACCTCGTTGACCGTGCCGTCCCCGCCCAGGGCGACGACCAGCTCGATCTCCCCGCCCTCCGCGGCCTGCCGCGCGAGGTCGCGGGCGTGGCCGCGGTACTCGGTCGCGGCGACCTCCAGCTTCAGGTCGCTGGCGAGCGCGTGCGCGAGTACGTCACGCGTCCGGGCGCTGGTGGTGGTGGCGGCTGGGTTGACCACGAGAAGGGCGCGCATGCCCGCCAGGGTACCTACCGGGCGGTACCGGGCCGCACCCCTGGTGGCCAGGACGCGGCGGCTACCCTGCTGGGGTGAGTGGCAACGAGAAGCCCGCGCAGCCGGGCCGTACGCGCCGCCTCGCGGCGGCGGCCGCGGTCGCGGCACTGGAAGGCGCCGCCCTGGCGGCCTGGGGGATCGCGATGCTGGCCCTGGGGATCCTCGGCGACCCCGACAGCCCGCGCCAGGCGGAGGCCGGAGGCGTGACCGTCCTCGCCCTGGCGGCCATGCCGCTGGCGGCCGCGTTCGGGCTCTGGCACGCGCGCCGCTGGAGCCGCGGCCCCGCGCTGATCATCCAGCTCGTCGCGCTCCCCGTCGCCTGGAGCATGGTGCAGGCGGGTGGCGTCATGATCGCCGCCGGTGCCGCGCTGGGAGTGGCCGCCGTCGCCGAGCTGGTGCTCCTCGTTCACCCCGCGGCCACCGACGCCCTCGGGATCGGGCGTACGGCCGAGCAGTGAGCCGCGGCGCCCGGGGGTGCCGCCGTCACCTCCGCCGTACCGTCACTCCTCGACCAGGAGCTTGTCGCGCAGCTGGGCCAACGTCCGGGCCAGCAGCCGGGAGACGTGCATCTGGGAGATGCCGACCTCCTGGGCGATCTGCGACTGGGTCATGTTCCCGAAGAAGCGCAGCAGCAGGATCTTCTTCTCGCGCGGCGGCAGCTGCTCCAGCAGCGGCTTGAGCGACTCCCGGTACTCCACGCCCTCCAGCGCGTCGTCCTCGGCGCCGAGGGTGTCGGCGACGGCCGGCGACTCGTCGTCGGTGTCGGGCACGTCCAGGGAGAGCGTGCTGTAGGCGTTGGCGGATTCGAGGCCCTCCAGGACCTCCTCCTCCGTGATCTTCAGGTGCTCGGCCAGCTCGTGCACCGTCGGGGCCCGCCCGTGCTGCTGCGAGAGCTCGCCGGTCGCCGTCGTGAGGGCGAGCCGCAGCTCCTGCAGACGGCGCGGGACACGGACCGCCCAGCCCTTGTCGCGGAAGTGCCGCTTGATCTCGCCGACGACGGTGGGGGTCGCGTAGGTGGAGAACTCCACCCCGCGGTCCACGTCGAAGCGGTCCACGGACTTGATCAGCCCGATCGTGGCGACCTGGGTGAGGTCGTCGAGCGGCTCGCCCCGGTTGCGGAAGCGCCGGGCGAGGTGCTCGACCAGCGGCAGGTGCATGCGGACCAGCCGGTTGCGCAGCTCGGCGCGCTCCGGGGAGCCCGGGGGGAGCTTGCTGAGCTCCACGAAGAGCGCCCGGGCCCCGGCCCGGTCGTGGGTCTCGTGGTGCCCGTGCTGCACCTGCCCGTGGTCCTGCTCCTGCTGCTCCTGCGCCATGCGATCCGCCCGATCCGCCTGATCCGTCTGCCCGGCCGCGTCACTGCTCCCGGGGCCGGACACGGGCCCGGTACCGGGATGCGGCCGCGCCTCCTGGCGCCGCGCCGCAGGGGCGGGTACGGGGCGGCCCCGCACCCCCGGCGTGCTGCCTTCCAGATCGTTCACGGCGATTCCCCCGTTACAGCTGTCCCGGTCCGGCACCGCGCTTCTTGTGCAGGGCGATGCTCACGGTCTTGTCGTCGGCCACGCTGGAGTCCACCTCGCCGGCCAGCGCGGACAGCACGGTCCAGGCGAAGGTGTCGCGCTCCGGGGCGCGGCCGTCAGTGGTGGGCGCCGACACGGTCACCCACAGGGCGTCCCCGACCAGGCGGAAGACGCAGCTCAGCACGGACCCCGGGACGGCCTGCTGGAGCAGGATGGCGCACGCCTCGTCCACGGCGATGCGCAGGTCTTCGATCTCGTCGAGGGTGAAGTCCAAGCGGGCCGCAAGTCCTGCCGTCGCCGTACGCAGCACCGACAGGTAGGCCCCCGCCGCGGGCAGCCGGACCTCGACGAAGTCCTTCGACCCGGGCTCGCCTGCGATCTGGGACACCCTCACCTCCAAGGTGGCACACGCACTGCCCACATCGGCATTGCACTGGATCTGATTCGGTTCGCCAGCGACGCTATCGCGATCCGTACCCCGGTGTCGCCCGGACGGAGCACGGTCGCCGCCATGAATGAGCCCTGACCCGGCACCCCATGGCTGTCACCCATAGTAGGCGCACGAGCACGCAACGTCGCTAGTGGTCTGCGGTGTCAAATCGAAAGAGATGTCGCTTTGTTGACACGTGCCTGCTCAGCGAGGGCGCGAAGGGGGTCGCCGGTCAGTCGTTGCACCGTCCATTCGTCCTGGGGACGGGCGCCCATCGCACGGTAGAAGGCGAGGGACGGCTCGTTCCAGTCCAGCACGGACCATTCGAAACGTTCGTAGCCCCGTTCCACGCATATGGCGGCGAGTCCGGCGAGCAGGGCCTTGCCGTGGCCGCCGCCGCGCGCAGCGGGGCGCACGTACAGGTCCTCCAGGTAGACGCCGTGGGTCCCGGTCCAGGTGGAGAAGTTCCGGAACCACAGCGCGAAGCCCACGGGCGCGCCCAGGGCGTCGTCCTCGGCCAGGAGCGCGAAGACGGCCGGATCCGGGCCGAAGAGCGCGTCGTGGAGCTGCTGCGTGGTGGCCCGCGCGCTGTCCGGCTCCCGCTCGTACTCCGCGAGTTCGCGGATCATCGCGTGGATCTCCGTGACGTCGGCAGGTGTCGCGGCTCGGATCATGCCAGCAAGGCTAACCGGTCGGCCGCCCGGTCACGACGGCCGCGACCGTCGTCCCGGGCGCGAAGGCACCTTCCTGCGCCAGCGAGAACAGGCCGTGGAGCATCTTCGCGACGTAGACGGAGTCCGGGACGAAGCCGTGCCGCGTGCCGAAGTCCGCCGCGAACGCATCCAGCTCGGGCGAGGTACGGGCGTAGCCGCCGTGGTGGAAGCGTTCGTCCAGCAGCCAGGACCCGCGCGGCCCGCCGAAGGCCGCCTCCTGGAGCCGGCGTATCTCCCCGGCCAGGAAACCGCCGCCCTTGAGGACCGGGAACCCGATGACCCGCTGCCCCGGATCCACTCCGGCCGCCAGGCCCGCCAGGGTCCCGCCCGTCCCGCAGGCCACGCCCACGACGTCCGCCCTGCCGCGCAGCTCCTCGCCGAGCGCCACGCAGCCCCGTGCGGCGAGCGCGTTGCTGCCGCCCTCGGGGACGACGTAGGCGGGCCCCAGACGGTCCAGGAGGGCCGCCAGGACCTCCGGTTCGTCCTTGCGGCGGTAGGTGCCCCGGTCGACGAAGTGCAGCCGCATGCCGTCGGCGGCGGCCCGCGCGAGGGAGGGGTTGAGCGGGCGTCCGGCCAGCTCGTCGCCGCGGACGACGCCCGTGGTGGCGATGCCGAGCAGCCGGCCCGCGGCGGCGGTGGCGCGCAGGTGGTTGGAGTAGGCGCCACCGAAGGTCAGCAGGCGGCGGTGGCCGCCGTCGAGGGCGGCCCGCAGGTTCAGGTGGAGCTTGCGCCACTTGTTGCCCGGCAGGTCGGGGTGGATCAGGTCGTCCCGCTTGACGAGCATCCGGACGCCGCGCCCGGCCAGCCGTTCGTCGTCGCGCAGCTCGACCAGCGGGGAGGGCAGGCGGACGTCCGGGATCACCCGTCCATTGTGGCCGTCACCTGGGCGAGAGGTGGACGCGGTAGCCCTGGTGGTAGTTCAGGTCCGGCAGCGGGCGGGAGGGCCAGTCACGCGCGTACGCGGGCGGCTGCCCGCCCCGCGGGGTGAGGACGGCGACGGGCTGGGTGCGGGCCAGGCGCAGGATGCCGGCCGGGGTCAGGTTCTCGTTGTTCCCCGCGGTCTGGCCGGAGGCGCAGCGCGCCTGGTAGCCGACGGGCGTCGCCATCGGCCCGGTCACCAGGCACGGCGGGCGCACCCCCAGCCGGTTCAGTTCCGCGGCCATGCGGGCGTAGTCCTCGTTGCCGATGGTCGAGCTGCGCACCGCGCGGTGGAGCACGATCTGCTGGGTGACGAGCTGCGCGAGCACGACGGCGACCACGGCGCCGGTGACGGCCGGGCGCAGCGCCGGCCGTACCCGCGCGGGGAGCAGGAGGAGGCACTGGGCCGCGGGCAGGGCGAGCAGGGCGTACGCGGGGAGCAGGAAGCGCGGTGCGGCGTAGTCGATGAGCACCAGATAGGGCAGCGCAAGGGACAGGCCGCACACCGCTGGCAGGAACCGCGCCCCGGGGGCCTGCCCCTCACGCCGCGGCGCGAGGGCGACCCCGGCCGCCACCAGGGCGGGCAGGGCGAACCACCATACGGCGTCACCCTTGTGCTGCCAGACGGCGTCGCAGGGGCGGCACAGTGTGTGCGACGCGTCCAGGGTGCTGAGCTGGTCGGCGAACGCCAGGTGCCAGCCGAGGCCGCCCTCGATGGCGTTCGCGCGGTCCATCCGGGCCAGGATGCCGCCGTAGCTGGTGAACGCCTCGACCACCCACTGGGCGCCGCCCAGCAGCACCCCGGCCGCGATGGCCGCGAGCAGCACCGGGCGGCGCCGGCCACGCACGAAGAGCGCGGCGACGCCCAGGGGCAGGGCCAGCCAGGCGGCGTCGTGCGGGCGCAGCAGGGTCAGCGCGGCGAACGCCACCGCCAGCCCGGCGAGCGCGCCCCGGCCGGTGTGGCCCGGCGCCGCCGCGTGCAGGTAGCAGCCCACCGCGATCAGGGCCACCAGCGCGACCCAGAGGTTGGGCATCGCCTGGGGGCCGTACAGCAGGGTCACCCACAGCCCGGTGAAGAGCAGCCCGGCCAGCGCCACCACCCGGGTGCCGAGCAGCGGCCGCCACAGCCACAGGGCCAGGAACAAGGCCGCGCCCGACAGGACCGCCAGATAGATCCGGAGCGCGAGGGTCGACGCGGTCAGCAGCGCGATCGGCGCGACGAGGACCGGCACGCCCCGGGAGCGGGGCGCGCTGAAGAACGCCGAGGGGATGTCCGGGGAGACCTGGCTGACGTAGACCGACTCGTCCCAGCCGAGGCCCATGCCGGGCGCGACGACCAGGAGGAGCTGGACCACGGTGAAGAGCGCCGCCAGGGAGGCGAGCAGATGGACCTCGGAGTGCGGGCGGCTGCGCGGCGGTGCGGCGTGGCGCGCGCGGGGCCGGGCATCCGGTGACGTCAGCTCATGCGTCGTCGCCATAGTGCGTTATGGCAACAGCCGTGACGCACGTGATCAAGGCGGCGCGCCGCTCCCCGGGGGCGGCTCGACCGGTGGGGTGAGCGCCGCCGGGCCCGTTCGCCCGGGTGGCGCCGCCGGCGGGGACGACAGGAGACATGGCGCCTTCGCCGGTCCGTGTGCCGGGCCGCTCCGCTCGGCCGGGCCATGAGGGGTGGCGTGCCCGTCGCAGCGAGCCTCCCTCGGCCTTGGCAGCGCTCGCGGTGCGTCTGGGCCCCGGGCCGTGGGCATCGGTGACCTCATAGGCCGGCAGCCGCGGCGGGAGCATCGCCGGGATCGGCTGGGTCTGCTCGGCGAGGCCCTTGGCGGCGAGGACGAGCTCTTGCGCAAGTTCGGCGGGCGCCCACAGTGCCCGGGGCATTGCCGCCGTCGCGGAGTCGGCTGCGGCATGCGGCTACAGCCGCGATAGGGCCGGGCGTCGTCGTCGGCGGCCGGACACGGCACGGGGGCCTGCACGCCGGAGGCACGTGTCGCCGCGAGGGGGCGTCAGCGGTCCGCGGGTACCGCTTTTGCCGCGGCGTGACCGGGCGGCCGCGTGGGGGCCCGCCACGGGCCCTCAGGCGGGCGTGGCGAGGGAGGCCAGCCGGGCGAGGGCGTCCTCGGCGTCGGCCATGACGCGTGCGACGAGTTCCGCGCAGGAGGGCAGGTCGCCGATCACGCCCGCGACCTGCCCGGCGGCCATCACCCCCAGGTCCGGGCGGCCGTCGACCATCGCGGACTTCAGCATCATCGGCGTGCTGGCGGCGAGCAGGGTCTGACTCCAGGTCAGCTTTCTGCCGTGCCGCATCGCCAGTCCGTCGCGGACCATGGCGCGCGGGCCCATCCCCGAGACGCGGCGGAAGGCCGCCGCGTGCCGCAGGGCCCGTAGCAGGGCGGCCGCCTTCCCCGAGCGCTCCAGGGCGGCCACCAGGTCGGTGCGCAGCATGCGGTGCGGCAGCCCGTCGACGCGGTCGGTGACGACGACGTCCCGCACGGACGCGGCCAGGTAGCGGGCCTTGACGGCGTCGGGCACCGGGCTGTCGGAGGTGAGCAGGAAGCGGGTGCCCATACCGACGCCCGCCGCGCCGTACGCGAGGGCGGCCGCCAGGCCGCGGCCGTCGAAGAAGCCGCCCGCCGCGATCACGGGGATGCCGACGGCGTCCACGACCTGGGGCAGCAGCACCGTGGTGGCGACGTTCCCCGTGTGGCCGCCGCCCTCGGCGCCCTGCACCATCACGGCGTCCGCGCCCCAGGCGGCGACCTTCTCGGCGTGCCGCCGCGCGCCGACGGAGGGGATGACGACCACCCCCGCGTCCTTGAGGCGGCCGATGAGCTCACGGGTGGGGGCCAGCGCGAAGGAGGCGACGCGGACGTCCTCCTCGACGATGATGCGCACCCTTTCCGCGGCGTCCCCCGCGTCCGCCCGCAGGTTGACCCCGAACGGCGCCCCCTCGGTGCGCTCCCGTACCTCCCGCACCGCCCGGCGCAGCCGCTGCGGGCTCATGGTGGCCGAGGCGAGGATACCGAGCGCGCCGGCGTTCGCCGTCGCCGACACCAGTCGGGGACCGGCGACCCAGCCCATGCCGGTCTGCACAAGGGGGTGGCGGACCCCGATGAGCCGGGTCAGCGCGGTCTCCATCAGGCCCGCACCTCCCGCTCCCGCAGCCCCTCGGGGTCGAGGACGGTACGGATCAGCCGCAGCTCCTCGGCGCCGGGCGCGCGGGTGCGCGGCGGGTGCGCGGGGACCGGCAGCGGGAAGCCGGTGGCCTCCTGGAGCGCGGCCGGGCTCACCCCGGGGTGCAGGGAGCGGACGCGCATGGTGCGTTCGGCGGTCTCGAAGTCGAAGACGCCGAGGTCGCTGACGACCCGCCGGACGTCGTGGAACCGGGTGGCGGACGGGCCGGCGGCGGCCGCCCTGTCGTGGCCGACGCCGCACACCATGTCGACGCGTTCGACGAAGACGCGGGGCGAGTGCCGAGGCACCCAGTAGCTGGTCGGGTTGTTGAGCGTGTTGACGGGCGCGCCCCGCACCCCCAGCAGTTGCCGTGCGGGACGCCGCCAGTCGCCGATGCACGAGATGTTCTGGTTGCCGTACCGGTCGAGCTGGCTCGCGCCCATCATGACGTGCCGCCGCCCGCCGGCGACCAGGGCCAGGTGCTGCCGGTAGGGCAGCCAGCCCTCCACCTCGCCCGCCGCGTCCAGGAGGAGGGCCTCACCGTCGGTGAGCAGCAGGCCGGTTGCGAAGGTCAGCCGGGCCAGCCGCGCGCCCAGGGAGGGGATCAGCCCCATGGGGGCGGCCAGCACCTCACCGTCGCCACGCCACGCCTCGGCGCAGGCGACGACGGCGTACTCGGCGCGGGTGGGGTTCACGGCCGCTCCTTCCCCGCGCCGGACACCAGGCGTTCCGCGAAGGCCGTCCAGGCGGCGGGATCGGCGGCGGCCCGGGCGTACTCCCGCTGGAAGTCCTCGTCGCGGTCGTAGTCCGGGACGCAGGAGGTGAAGTGGGCTCCGTGCGGGGCCTCGACGACCCCGGTGACGAACTGCCGCTTCACCAGGAGGGACTGGGGGCCGGCCGCCTTGAGCAGGTCTGCGGTGTCCACGACGCGTTCGCACGACACATAGGCGGCGTCCGCCGCCTCGCAGAACAGGTCGTCGAAGTACGGGTCCGGGCCGAGGTACTGGCCGTTGCCGCGGGCGTCGGCGCGGTTGAGGTGGACCAGGGCGGCGTCCAGGTGCAGCGCGGGGACGGCGACCAGCTCCTCCCCGTCGTCGTAGGGCGAGGTGACCGTCCGCAGCCAGGGGTTGACCCGCATCACGTCGGAGCCGAGCCCGGCGCGCACCGGCAGGAAGGGCAGCCGGTGGGCGGCCGCGGTCAGGCCCCACATCATCATGGCCTCGTCCAGCTCGGTGAGTTCCAGGGCGCCGCGTTGCCGGGCGGCGCGGAAGTGCGGTTCGAGCGGGATCGAGTCCAGGGTGACGAAGGCGGTGACCAGCCTGCGGATCCGGCCCGCCGCGGCCAGCAGGCCGACGTCCGGGCCCCCGAAGGAGATGACCGTCAGGTCCGTGACGCCGGACCGCAGGACGGCCGTCACCAGGGCCATCGGCTTGCGGCGGGAGCCCCAGCCGCCGATGCCGACGGTCATCCCGGAGCGGAGTTCGGCCGCCACCTCGTCCGCGGTCATGACCTTGCCGCTCATCGTCGCCCCCCGGTTCCGGACCCGGATCCGGACCCGGACCCCGACACGAAGGCGTCGCGGTGCCGGTCCGCGACGCCACTGAGGTTGGCCTCGAAGGTGAAGCCCTGTTCGAAGCGGTAGCTGCGGCGGACGTCGACGGGGTCGATGCCGTTGATGGCGGCCTTGGCGAGGCGGAGCAGCTCGCCGTCCTTGGCCGCGATCTCGCGGGCGAGGGCGAGGGCCGCGGCGTCGAGCTCCCCGCGGGGCACGACCTGCCAGACCGAGCCGTGGCGGTGGAGTTCGGCGGCGGTGACGGTGCGGGAGGTGAAGTAGAGCGTGCGCATCAAGTGCTGGGGGACCAGCCGCGCGAGGTGGGTGGCCGCGCCCAGGGCGCCGCGGTCCAGCTCGGGCAGGCCGAAGGAGGCGTCCTCGGCGGCGACGACGGCGTCCGCGTTGCCGACCAGACCGATGCCACCGCCCAGGCAGTGCCCCTGCACGGCGGCGACGACCGGCACCTCGCACTCGTAGACGGCGGCGAAGGCCTCGTAGCAGCCGCGGTTGGCGCCGATCAGGGCCGTGTGGCCCGCGGTGTGCTGCATCTCCTTCAGGTCGACGCCCGCGTTGAAGCCGCGGCCCTTGGCGCGCAGGACGACGCAGCGGGTGCCCGGGTCGCGGCCGGCGGCGCGCAGGGCGTCCGCCAGCTCGTACCAGCCGCTTACGGGCAGGGCGTTGACCGGCGGGTGGTCGACGGTGACGGCGGCGACGCCGGGTTCGGGGTGCGCGGTGGAGACAGTCATCCGTGGATCAGCTACCTTTCCACCAAACGTTTGTTAGGGGAAAGGTACTCCGGCGTGAGCATGACTGTCGATCTGTCGGGCCGAGTCGCCGTCGTCACCGGCGGCACGCGCGGGGTCGGCGCCGGCATCGCCCGTGCGTTCGCGGAGGCCGGCGCCCGCGTCGTGGTCTGCGCCCGCCGCCCGCCGCCCGGGCCGCCGCCCGACGGAGCCGACTTCCGCGCGGTGGACCTGCGCGATCCGGGCGCCACCGCGGAGGTCCTCCGCGCGGTGGCGGAGGCGTACGGGCGCATCGACGTCCTGGTCAACAACGCGGGTGGGACGCCCTACCGGCTGCTCGGCGAGGCGGGACCCGAACGGCACGCGCGGGTCGTCGAGCTCAATCTGCTGGCGCCGCTCAACGCCTCGCTCGCCGTCCACCAGGTGATGGCCCGTCAACCGGGGGGCGGTGCGGTCGTGATGATCGGCAGCGTCAGCGGCGGTCGCCCCTCACCGGGAACGGCGGCCTACGGCGCGGCCAAGGCGGGCCTGGAGAGCCTGGCCCGCTCCATGGCCGTCGAATGGGCCCCGCTGATCCGCGTCAACACCCTGGTGCTCGGCATGGTCCGCACCGAGTCGTCGCACCTGCACTACGGGGACGAGGACGGCGTCGCCGCCGTGGAGCGCACGGTGCCGCTCGGGCGGCTCGCGGAACCGGTGGAGGTGGGGGACGCCTGTGTCTTCCTCGCCTCCGAGCGGGCCCGTTACATCAGCGGCGCCAGCCTGCACCTGCACGGCGGCGGCGAGGCCCCGGCGTTCCTCGCCGCGGCCGGGGACGGAAGGGGAGCGGGATGGGCGGGATGACCGCGCAGGGCGGCGCCACGACGGGCATCTGCGCCGGGCGCGTGGTCGCCGTCACCGGTGCGGGACGCGGGCTGGGCCGGGCGCACGCCCTGGCGTTCGCCGCCGAGGGCGCCCGGGTCGTGGTCAATGACCTCGGCGGCGGGCCGGACGGCGCCGGGAGTTCGGCCGCGCCCGCCCACGAGGTGGCCGCCGAGATCCGCGCCCGGGGCGGTGAGGCCGTCGTGCACGACGGCGACATCGCCACCCCGCAGGGGGCGGCGTCCCTCGTCGCCACCGCACTGGAGGCGTTCGGGCGGCTGGACACCCTGGTCAACAACGCGGGCTTCCTGCGTGACCGGATGCTCGTCAACCTGGACGAGGACGACTGGAACGCCGTCCTGCGGGTCCATCTCACCGGCCACTTCCTGCCGCTGCGGCACGCGGCCGCGCACTGGCGGGCCGAGACCCGCGCGGGCCGCACCCCTGACGCGCGGATCGTCACCACCACGTCCGGTGCCGGGCTGCTGGGCAGCGTCGGGCAGGGCAACTACGCGGCCGCCAAGGCGGGCGTCGTCGGCCTGACCCTGGTGGCCGCCGCCGAACTGGCGCGGTACGGGGTACGGGTCAACGCCGTCGCCCCGGCGGCCCGGACCCGGATGACCGAGGCGGTCTTCGCCGAGGCCATGGCCGCGCCCGGGGCAGGCGGCTTCGACGCCATGGCGCCGGGGAACGTCTCGCCGCTCGTCGTCTGGCTCGGGTCGGCCGCCTCGGCCGGTGTCACGGGGCGGGTCTTCGAGGCCGAGGGCGGCCGCATCACGGTCATGGAGGGCTGGCGGCCGGGGCCCACCGCCGACCGGGGCGCCCGCTGGACGCCCGCGGAGGCGGGGGAGGCCGCCGTGAAGCTGCTCGCGGCGGCGGAGCCCCCCGGGCGGGTGTACGGGGCGCGGGCGGCGGGGGAGTGACGCGGGGGCGGTGACACGGGCCCCCGCGTCGCGGTGCGGTCGCGCCGATGCCGGGCTCGGCTTCCCGGTCGTCCGGCCGGCGGGTCAGAGCCGTTCGATGATCGTGACGTTGGCCTGGCCGCCGCCCTCGCACATCGTCTGCAGTCCGAAGCGCCCGCCGGTGCGCTCCAGTTCGTGCAGCAGGGTGGTCATCAGCTTCACGCCGGTGGCGCCGAGCGGATGGCCCAGCGCGATGGCGCCGCCGTTGACGTTGACCCGGCCGGGGTCGGCGCCGGTCTCCTTGAGCCAGGCCAGGACGACGGGGGCGAAGGCCTCGTTGATCTCGACCAGGTCGATGTCGTCGATGGTCAACCCGGTCTTCTTCAGGGCGTGCGCGGTCGCCGGGATGGGTGCGGAGAGCATGCGGATGGGGTCCTCGCCGCGCACCGACAGGTGGTGGACCCGCGCCCGAGGGGTGAGCCCGTGCTCGCGGACCGCGCGCTCGGAGGCGATGAGCATGGCGGCGGCCCCGTCCGAGACCTGGGAGGACAGGGCCGCGGTCAGCCGCCCGCCCTCCACCAGGGGTTTGAGGTCGGCCATCTTCTCCGCAGTGGTGTCGCGGCGCGGGCCCTCGTCGGCGGTCACACCGGCGCAGGGGGCGAGTTCGCGGTCGAATCGGCCCCCGTCGATGGCGGCGACCGCCCGCCGGTGGGAGCGCAGCGCGAACTCCTCCATGGCCTCACGGGTGATGCCCCACTTCGCGGCGATGAGCTCCGCGCCGTGGAACTGGCTCACCGGGGTGCTCCCGTAGCGGGCGCGCCAGCCCTCGGAGCCGGAGAACGGGCCCGCGGTCATGCCGAGCGGTTCGACGGCCCGGTGGTTGGCGTAGCCGATGGGGATGGCCGACATGTTCTGGACGCCGCCCGCCACGACGAGGTCCTGGGTGCCGGACAGCACGCCCTGGGCGGCGAAATGGACGGCCTGCTGGGAGGAGCCGCACTGGCGGTCGACGGTCACGCCGGGGACCTCCTCGGGCAGCCCGGCCGCCAGCCAGCTGGTGCGGGCGATGTCGCCCGCCTGCGGGCCGACCTGGTCGAGGCAGCCGAAGACGACGTCCTCGACCGCGGCCGGGTCGACCCCGCAGCGTTCCACCAGCGCCTTCAGCACATGGGCGCCGAGGTCGGCGGGGTGGACCGCGGACAGCCCGCCGCCGCGCCGGCCGACCGGGGTGCGGACCGCTTCGACGATGTAGGCCTCGGCCATGACTGCTCCTCCGTGGGGACCGGGTGGTGGACCGGGTGCGGCTGCGTCATTCCCTGACGGTGACGCCGTCCAGCACCATGGACAGGTACTGCCGGGCGATCTCCTCGGGGCTGTGCTGCCCGCCCGGCCGGTACCAGGACGCCGCGACCCAGACGGTGTCGCGGATGAAGCGGTAGGCCAGCCGCAGGTCGAGGTCGGCGCGGAACACCCCGTTGGCGGCGCCGCGTTCCAGCGTCCCGAGCCAGAGCCGTTCGAACCTGCGCTGCGAATCGCCGAGATAGGCGAAGCGGGGCTGGGAGGACGCCAGCTGCCGGGCCTCCCGCTGGTAGATCGCGACGGCGTCCAGGTGTCGGTCGATCTCCCGGAAGGACTCGGTGACCAGGGCCTCGACGGTCTCCCGTGGGCCGAGGCCGGCGGCGAGCACGTCCTCGTACCCGGCCCACAGCTCGTCCAGGAAGGCCGAGAGGATCTCGTCCAGCATCGACTCCTTGGAGTCGAAGTGGTAGTAGAGGCTGCCCGCGAGCATCCCCGCCTCGTCGGCGATCCGCCGGACGGTGGTGGCGTCGTAGCCCTGGGCGGCGAACACCCTGGCGGCGATGGCGAGGAGTTCGGCGCGGCGCCCGTCGGAGGGGGCCGTGGCCCCCGCGGGGCTCTTCGCGGTCCTCGGCGTGGTCTTCGGAGTGGTCTTCGGCACGGGGATCATTCTCGCTTCACGCGTGCTGGCTGCTCACCGGGACGACCTCCCCGGTCATGTACGAGGAGTAGCCGGAGGCGAGGAAGACGATCACGTTGGCGACCTCCCAGGGTTCCGCGGGGCGGCCGAAGGCCTCGCGCGCGGTCAGTTCCGCCAGCAGGCCGGCGGTGGTGACCTTCACCAGGTGCGGGTGCATGGCGAGGCTGGGAGAGACGGCGTTGACCCGCACCCCGTACGCCGCCGCCTCCACCGCCGCGCAGCGGGTGAGCGCCATGACCCCGGCCTTGGCCGCGGCGTAGTGCGCCTGCCCGGCCTGGGCGCGCCATGCGGCGACGGAGGCGTTGTTGACGATGACGCCGCCGGCACCGGAGGCCTTCATCCGGCGCAGTGCGGCGCGGGTGCAGCGGAAGGTGCCGGTCAAGGTGACGTCGAGGACCTCCGCCCACTGCCCGTCGGTCATCTCGGTCAGTTCGGCGGTGCCGCCGAGGCCAGCGTTGTTGACCACGACGTCCAGCCGCCCGTGCCGGCGCTCCGCGAGGTCGAGCAGCGCCGCGACCTGGGTCTCGTCCGTGACGTCGCAGGGGAGCGCGGCGACCCGGTCCGGCCCGAACTCGTCCGCCAGGGCGGCCGCGCACTCCTTCAGCCGCCGCTGGTGGACGTCGCCGATCACCACCCGGGCGCCCTCCTCCAGGAGGCGCCGGGCCGTCGCGCCGCCGATGCCGGTGCCCGCCGCCGCGGTGACGACCGCGGTGCGGTCCGCCAGCAGCGCGTGGCCCGGGTGGTACGGGGGTGGTGGAGTCACGCCGTCGACGTTAATCTACCAAACACTTGTTAGGGAAGGGGGAGCGGGTGGATCTCGACTTCACCGCGAAGGAACGGTCCTTCCGGCACCAGGCCCGGGACTGGCTCGCCGCGCACGTCCCCGCCGTCCCGCTGCCCTCCCTGGAGACGGCCGAGGGCTTCGCCGCCCACCGCGCCTGGGAGCGCCGGCTGGCCGCCGACCGCTGGTCGGTCGTCTCCTGGCCTGCCGCCTACGGGGGGCGGGACGCCACGCTCCTCCAGTGGCTGGTCTTCGAGGAGGAGTACCACGCCGCCGGGGCGCCCGGCCGGGTCGGCCAGAACGGGATCAGCCTGCTCGGCCCGACCCTCCTGGAGCACGGCACCCAGGAGCAGCGCGACCGCGTCCTGCCGCCCATGGCGCGCGGCGAGGTGATCTGGGCGCAGGCCTGGTCCGAGCCGGAGGCGGGTTCCGACCTGGCGTCGCTGCGCTCCACGGCCACCCGCACCGAGGGCGGCTGGCTGCTGCGCGGCCAGAAGACCTGGTCCTCCCGCGCCGCCTTCGCCGACCGCGCGTTCGGGCTGTTCCGCAGCCACCCCGGGGCGCCGCGGCCGCACCAGGGACTGACCTACCTGATGTTCGGGCTCGACGCGCCCGGGGTGACCGTGCGGCCGCTCGCCCGCCTCGACGGGAAGCCGGCCTTCGCCGAACTCTTCCTGGACGACGTCTTCGTGCCCGACGCCGACGTGGTCGGCGCCCCCGGCGACGGCTGGCGGGTCGCCATGAGCACGGCGGCCGACGAGCGCGGCCTCACCCTGCGCAGCCCCGGCCGCTTCACGGCGGCCGCCCGCCGCCTGGCGGCCCTGTGGCACTCCTGCGGCGAGGACGCGGACCCGGCCGCCGCCGACCGTGTCGCGGACGCGCTGATCGGCGCCCGTGCGTACCAGCTGGCCGCCTACGCGGGCGCCGCCCGCGCCGCCGAGGGCGGCGCACCGGAGGCAGGCGCGTCCAGCCTCACCAAGGTCTTCTGGTCCGAGCTGGACATCGCCCTGCACGAGACCGCGCTGGACCTCCTGGGGCCGCCGGGGGAAGCGGCCGGGGGCCCCTGGGCCGAGGGCTGGGTGTTCGCGCTCGCGGGGCCCGTCTACGCCGGTACGAACGAGATCCAGCGCGACATCGTCGCCGAGCGGTTGCTCGGGCTGCCGAGGGGGCGTCGCGGATGAGGTTCCCGCCGGGCGCCCGGGGCGTGGGGGAGTACGGTCCGGCCTGCTGCTGCCGGGTGCTTGGCGCCGGCCGTGCCGGGGCGTACGGCGCTGGTGGCTCGCGTCGTCCTGCGTGTGCGGGTGCGAGCGGGATGCAGCGCGACATCGTCGCCGAGCGGTTGCCCGGGCTGCCGAGGGAGCGTCGCCGATGAGGTTCCTGCCGACCGTGGAGCAGGCGGACTTCGCCCACGCCCTGGACCGCATGCTCGGCGCCGCCGGGACGCCGGAGGCGGCGCGTGCCTGGGCCGCGGGGGAGCACGCACCGGGGCGGCGGCTGTGGGCCCGGCTGGCCGATGCCGGTCTCTTCGCGCTCGCCGTGCCGGAGGCGTACGACGGCTACGGCCCGCGCTCCGTCGAGCTCGCCCTCGCCTTCGTCGAGCTGGGGCGGCACGCCGTACCGGGCCCGGTCGTCGAGACGGTGGCCGCCGCCGCGCTCCTGGACGCGCTGCCCGACCCGGGGCCGGCCAAGGAGTGGCTGCCCCGCGTCGCCGCGGGACGGGCCGTGCTGGGCCTCGCCGCGCCGGAGGGCGGCCACGCCCTCGACGCCGACGCCGCCGACGCCGTCCTGGTCGTGAGCGGCGACCGGCTGCTCCTGGCCCGCCACCACGGCCCGGTCCTGGCCTCCCTCGACCCCGTCCGGCGTCTGGCCGTCCCGCAGGAGGGCACCGCGGCGGTGCTGGCCGCCGGGCCCGCCGTCGCGGCCGCGGCCGCCCGGGCCGCCGACCGGGCGGCGCTCGTCACGGCGGCCCAGGCGCTCGGCGTCGGGCTCGCGCTGCTGGTCCGTACGGTCGACCATGTGCGGCGGCGCCACCAGTTCGGGGTGCCGGTCGGCTCCTTCCAGGCCGTCAAGCACCGGCTGGCCGACACCCTGATCGCCCTGGAGTTCGCCCGGCCCCTGCTGCACGGCGCTGCCGTGACCGGGACCGGCGCCGACGTCGCCGCCGCGAAGGTGGCCTGCGGCGAGGCCGCGTACCGGGCCGCGCGGACCGCGCTGCAACTGCACGGCGCCCTCGGTTACACGGCCGAGTACGACCTGTCCCTGTGGCTCACCAAGGCCCGCGCGCTGCGCTCCGCCTGGGGTACGCCGGCCCGGTGCCGGGCCCGTGTGCTGGCGCAGACGTCCGGCTGAGCCCCGGGGCGTTCACCGCGTCGAGGCGTCGACCGCGCCCGTCAGCCGGGCGCCCGCGTCCAGGGCGCGGTCCGCCCAGGCGGGCAGCGGCTGCTCCGCCCAGATCACCTTGCCCTCGGGGGTGTAGCGGGTGCCCCAGCGTTCGGCGACCTGCGCGACCAGGAACAGCCCGCGGCCGCCCTCGTCGGTGGTGGCGGCGTAGCGCAGGTGCGGCGAGGTGCTGCTGCCGTCGGACACCTCGCAGGTCAGCGTGCGGTCCAGCAGCAGCCGGACCCTGATGGGCGCGGAACCGTAGCGGATCGCGTTGGTGATCAGTTCGCTGAGCACCAGTTCCATGCCGAACGCCAGCTCCGACAGGCCCCACTCGTCCAGCTTCTCCGCGACGGCGGCCCGCATCCCGGACACGGCCGCGGGATCGAGGGGCACGTCCCACTCGGCGACGTGATCGGCGGGGGTGCACCGGGTGCGGGCGATGAGCAGCGCCACGTCGTCCTTGGGACGGCCCGGCAGCAGCGCCTCCAGCACGGCCTGGCAGCTCTCCTCGGGCGGCCGGTCCGGGTGGGCGGCCAGGGCCTGCTTCAGCATCTCCATGCCGACGTCGAGGTCCCGCCTGCGGTCCTCGATCAGCCCGTCGGTGTACAGGACCAGCTGCGTGCCCTCCGCCAGCTCCAGCTCCGCCGTCTGGAACGGCATGCCGCCCAGGCCCAGCGGCGGCCCGGCGGGCAGGTCGGGGAACTCCACGCCGCCGTCGGGGCGGACCAGGGCGGGCGGGTGGTGCCCGGCCCGCGCCATCACGCAGCGCCGTGAGACGGGGTCGTAGATCGCGTACAGGCAGGTGGCACCCATGACGCCGGCCCCGACGCCGGTGCCGGACTCGTCCTGGTCGATGCGGCCGACCAGGTCGTCCAGGTGCCCGAGGAGCTCGTCGGGCGGCAGGTCGAGGGTGGAGAAGTTGTGCACCGCGGTGCGCAGCCGCCCCATCGTGGCGGCGGCGTGCAGGCCGTGGCCGACGACGTCGCCGACGACGAGCGCCACCCGGTTGCCCGGGAGCGGGATCACGTCGAACCAGTCGCCGCTGACGCCGGACTGCGCGGGCAGGTAGCGGTGGGCCACGTCCAGGGCGCTCTGCTCGGGCAGCGCGCGCGGCAGCAGGCTGCGCTGCAGGGTGACGGCCAAGGCGTGCTCGCGGGTGTAGCGGCGCGCGTTGTCGATGTTGATCGCGGCGCGGGCGACGAGCTCCTCGGCGAGCGAGAGGTCCTCCTCGTCGAACGGCTCCGGCTTCTCCGAACGCCAGAAGTTGGCGATGCCCAGCACCACGCCGCGGGCCTTGAGCGGGGCTGCGATCAGCGAGTGGATGCCGTACCCCACGACCCGGTCCGTGCGCTCGGGGTCCTGCGCGAGCCAGCCTGCGTCCGCGGAGAGGTCGGCGACGATCTCCGCGCGGCCGCTGCCGAAGCCGCGCGCCTGCGGGGTGGAGGGCAGGAAGTCGATCAGCCTGCCGAGCGGGTAGAGCGGGGCGTCGGAGCGGATGCCGTTGACGGCCGTGCGGCGCATGTCGGAGCCGGCGGTGCCGCTGGGCTCCTCGCCGCGCAGCACCGGGTCGGCCAGGTCGACGGTGACGAAGTCGGCGAAGCGCGGCACGGTGACCTGCGCCAGCTCCTCGGCGGTGCGCACCACGTCGAGGGTCGTGCCGACGCCCAGGCCCGCGTCGTAGAGCAGCTTGAGGCGTTGCCTGGCGTCCTCGGCACGGCCGGACAGCGCCTGCAGCTCCGTGGAGTCGCGCAGGGTCACGATCGTGCCCTTGGGGCCGCCGTGGCCGTCGGTGGGACGCTGGTTGACCGCCAGCAGGCGGTCGCCGGCCGGCAGCACTTCGTCGGTGGCCACCCGCTGGGAGGTCAGCAGCTCGACCGTGCCCGGGTCGAGCCCGTGCAGGTCGGTGATCCGCCGGCCCTCGGCGTCGGGGGCGAGGTCGAGCAGGCGCTTGGCCTCGTCGTTGGCGAGCAGCAGCCGACCGTCCTCGTCGACGATGAGCACGCCCTCCCGCACGGAGTGCAGCACGGTGTCGTGGTGCTCGTACATGCGGGTCATCTCGGCCGCGTCCAGGCGGTGGGTCTGCCGGCGCAGCCGTCTGGCGACCAGGGCGGTGCCGCCCATGGCCAGGGCGAGCGCGGCCGCGCCGGCGCCGAGGATGATCGGCAGCTGCTTGGCGACCACGCCGGTCACGTTCTTCACCTTCATGCCGGCCGACACCAGTGCCACGACCTGGCCGTGCGGGTCGTCGACGGGGTCGAAGACGGGCACGACCGCCTGGACCTCGTGGCCGAGCGGGCCCTGCACGCTCTCGGTGTAGACCCTGCCCTGCAGGGACGGCCCGATGGTGCCGACGAACTGCTGGCCGATCCGGCCGGGGATGGGGTGCGTGTAGCGGATCCCCTTGGTGTCCATCACCACGATGAAGTCGACCCCGGCCTCCTTGCGGGCCAGTTCGGTGATGGGCTGGAGGGTCTTGGAGGGGTCCGGTTCCTTCAGCACGTCCACCAGGCCGGGGGAGCGGGCGAAGGTGCTCGCCGCCGCGATCGAACGGTTCACGGCCTCGCGCTCGCTGTCGTGCCGGGACTGCACGACGAGCGCGAACACGCCGCCCGCCACGAGCAGCACGACGATCGCCACCTGCAGGATGAAGACCTGTCCGGCGACGCTCCGCGGGCTCTTCTCGGTCAGTGACCGCATTGTGACGCCCCGAATCGGTCGAAAACGTCGACCATGCCGACATTTCTAACACTGCCCGGTTTGAGGTTGCCATAGGCCACAAGGTCCCCGGACCGGGTGTGGGCCTGCGCGCGGGGCGTACGGCGCGGCGCGGGGCCCGGTGTCGGGTGGCCGGCGAGGAGCCGGGCGACCGCCGTCAGAAGTGCAGCTCGGCCGGGAAACCGGTCCAGCGCAGTTCCTCCGGGAGGTGCCGCATGTCGTTGAGGAGCAGCACCGAGTTCGGCCGGCCGGGGGTGTAGCGGATCACCGTCAGGGCGGCGTTGGCGTGGTTGAGGCTGAGCCAGCGCCAGCGGGGCGCGTCCAGCGCCGCCGAGACCAGCCAGCCGATCAGGAAGTTGTGGGTCACGACCAGCTCGTGCGCCGCCTTGCCCGCCGCCATCGGCCCGGCGAAGCGGGTCAGCGCCCCGGCGGCCCAGTGCGGTCCCCAGGCGCGCTCCTCGGCGGAGAAGTGGTCGAGGAAGCGGGAGAGGTAGTACGCGCTGTCCGGCGGCAGCTCGGACTCCGCGGGGAAGTACGGCGGGTAGTCCCCCGCGAGCTCGCTGGGCGTCACGGGCACCCCGTTCCCCAGCCGCTCGCCGATCAGCGCCGCGGACTGCGCTGCCCCGGGCAGCGGACCGTGGTGGACGGCGGAGACCGGGGAGCCCCCCAGCCGCTCGCCGAGGAGTCCGGCCTGCCGGAAGCCGTTCTCCGTCAGGCCGCTCCCGTCCGGCAGCGCCTCTGCGTGCCGGGTGAGGTAGAGGTAGCGGCTCGCCGTTCCGGTCATGCCCTGTCCCTCTCGGGTGTCGACGACGTCGGGTGTCCCGCGTGCGGGCCGCGGTTCCCGCCGCGCGGCGGGCGGCGCACCGCAGGATGATCCCATGAGCGGGACGTATGTCCACCCGCCCGGCACCCCTCGGTGAGGGCGCGCGGGAGTCCGCGGGTGACTGCGGGGGCGCGCGCCGTCCCCCTGGCCCGCCCGTCACCCGGGCCCCGCGCAGGGGCCGTCGGCGTCCGGATGCGGCACGCGCCCGCGGCCGTACGATGAAATCCACGCCGTCGGCGAGACCGCGGGAGGCCGCGATGGACAGGACGAGGGCGACCGGCCGGCACTACGGGCTGTACGGGCTCGTCGCCGCGGCCGCGGTGGTGGTCGCGGTGGGGCTCGGTGTGCCGATCGGTGCGATCTTCATCCTCGCCGTGGCCCTGATGTGCCCGCTGATGATGCTCGTCATGCTGCACGCCCTGCGCGGGTCCGAGGCGCACCGCCACCCGGTCGTGGAGGCCATCGACGGCACCGCCGGCCGCCGCCGCGGCCCGGGACCCGGCGCCCGGCCGCCTACCCCTTAGCCGCCAGGCTCGCCCGGGCGGCGCGCTCGACCAGCAGGGCGCGCTCGCGCTCGTTGCGCGTCAGGGAGGCGGCGCGCAGGAACTCCTCGCGGGCCTCGGCGTACCGGCCGAGCCGCTCCAGCAGGTCACCGCGGACGCTCGGCAGCAGGTGGTAGCCGCGCAGCGACGGCTCGTCGGTGAGCCCGTCCACGAGCGCGAGCCCCTCCTGCGGTCCGTACGCCATGGTGACCGCGACCGCCCGGTTGAGTTCCACCACCGGGGACGGCGCGCGCTGTGCCAGGGCCGCGTAGAGCTCGGCGATCCGCCGCCAGTCCGTGTCCCGCGCGTGCAGGGCGCGGGCGTGGCAGGCGGCGATGGCGGCCTGCAGCGCGTACGGGCCCGGCGGGCCGCCCGCCGCCTCGGCGCGCGCCAGTGCGGCGAAGCCGCGCCGGATCAGCAGCTGGTCCCAGCGCCGCCGGTCCTGGTCGGCCAGCAGGACGGGCTGCCCGTCCGGGCCGGTGCGGGCGGCAGAACGGGAGGCCTGGATCTCCAGCAGCGCGGCCAGGCCGTGGGCCTCGGGCTCCTTGGGCATCAGCCCCGCCAGCACCCTGGCGAGGCGCAGCGCGTCCTCGCACAGCGCCGGGCGCATCCAGTCGTCGCCCGCGGTCGCCGAGTAGCCCTCGTTGAAGACCAGGTAGATGACCTCCAGGACGGAGGAGAGCCGTTCGACCCGGTCGGGCCCGTGCGGCTGCTCGAAGGGCACGTCCGCCTTCGCCAGCGTCCGTTTCGCCCGCACGATGCGCTGGGCGACGGTCGCCTCGGGGACGAGGTAGGCGCGCGCGATCTCGGCGGTGGTCAGACCACCGAGCAGCCGCAGGGTGAGCGCCACGCGGGCCTCGGTGGACAGCACCGGGTGGCAGGCGGTGAAGACCAGCCGCAGCAGGTCGTCCTCGATGTCGCCGTCGGCGGCCGCCTCGGCGGCCGCGAAGTCGGGCTCGTACGCCTGGCCGCCCTCCAGGGTGTGGCCGAGTTCCCGGAGCTTGCGCGCGAAGACCTCCTTGCGGCGGACGAGGTCGATCGCCCGGTGCTTCGCCGTGGTCGTCAGCCAGGCACCGGGGTTGTCCGGGACGCCGGCGCCCGGCCACTGTTCGAGGGCGGCGACCAGGGCGTCCTGCGCGAGCTCCTCGGCGACGCCGATGTCGCGCACGATCCGCGCGACACCGGCGATCACCCGGGCCGACTCGATCCGCCACACCGCCTCGATCGCGCGGCGGGCGTCATCGGTACCTGGAGCCGAAGCCGTCACAGCCACCCATCAGAGCAGCCGCTCCGGGCGAGGGCAACCGGCGGCGCTCCGGGCGCCTCAGGAGAGCTCGGGGGCCTCCTCGACCTGCCGCAGCTCGCAGGTGATCTCCCAGGCGTCGCCGTGGACCTGCAGGAAGCGCTTGGTCCACTCCACGGCCTCCTCCTTCGACTTCGCCTGGACGATCGCGTAGCCGCCGATGAACTCCTTGGACTCGGTGAAGGGCCCGTCGACGACGGACAGCTTCCCGTGGTCCCAGTGCAGCCGGGTCCCCTCGGAGGTCGGCCGCAGACCGGCCGTGTCCAGCAGCACGCCGGCCTTGGACATCTCCTCGATGAGCTTGCCCATCTCCTCCATCAGCCGCTCGTCGGGGCCGCCCTCGGGGACGTTGTCCTCGTTGATCCGGATCAGGGACATGAAACGCATCGCGTTCTCCTTCTTCAGGTACGGGTTCCTCAGGCACGGGTGGGGATCCTCCCCGCTCCTGCCTACGCGTCGAACGGGCGGCGCGCGGCTCGACACGTCGGAGGAAGTTTTTCCCGCGGACGTGCTCCGGGGCCGTTCCGGGCCCCGCTCACTCGGACCGGTGACATCCGGCGCCACGGCTTGGACCGGGACGAACCGGTCCGTGATGCTGGGCCACGAGCGGCAGCGCCGCGCCCCGGACCGGATGCCGCGCCGGGCGCGCGGCGACACGAAGGACGAGTGGATGACCCAGATCTTCTTCGCCGCCACCCCTTACGCGGCGGCGACCGTCACGGCGGCCATCCGGGCGGGGTTGTTCGGACCCCGTGGGGGCCGCCGCCGTCTCCTCGTGGTGAGCGACGTCTCGGCCGTCCCCGAGCTCGCCACGCCCCTCGACCGCACGCCGGGCTTCGCGGCGCTGCGGCCCGAGTTCGACGCCGTGCGCTCCTGGAACGCCGCCATCGCCCCGCACCACCCGGCCGACTGGTCGCCCCGCGAGGAGGACCTCACCCTGTGGGAGCGGGCACTGCGGCTCGCCTGGGAGCTGGGCGAGGGACCCGTGGAGATCGTCTGTGAGGCGCCGCACTCGCCGCCCGCCCGCTCGGTCGCCGAGATCTTCGCCGAGAGCCCGGTCCACGTGTACGCCGCCGGCCTGAAGGGCTACGGACCCACCGCCGACCGGCTGCCGGCCGGCCTCGGTTGCCGTATCGCGCGGCTGCTCCACGTCGACCTGCTGCCGGGGCTGCGCCCGCTGCTGCTCGCCGAGCACGCGGTGGAGCCCGTGGCCGTCCCCGAGGACGTGCTGCTGAGCACGCTCCAGGGCATGGCCGCCCTCGTCCCGCCGGTTCCCGAGCGGCACACCGCACTCCTGCTCGGCGAGCACCTGAGCGCGAGCGGCCTCGTCGACGGGCGGGAGGAGGCCGGGCTCCACGTGCGCATGCTCTGCGGAGCGGTCGCGGCCGGTCACACCTCGTTGGTCTACGCCCCCGATCCCGGCGCGCCCGAGGACCTGACGTCCTCGCTCGGCAGGGCCGCCGCCGGGCTCGGCGTGGAACTGGCGGTCCTGGAGGGGCCCGTCGCCGCCGAGGCCCTGCTCGCGCGGTTCCGCCCCGCGCTGGTCGTCGGTTGTTCCTCGACCGCCCTGTTCACCGCCGCGGCCCTGCACGGCATCCCCGCCGCACGCGTCGGCACCGGGCCGCTGCTGGACCGGGTCGCCCCGTACGAGAGCGAGGACCGCATCCCGCTCACCCTCGTCGACGCCGCCCTCCCGGACCTGGAGCGGGACGCCGCCCTCGTCGGCCGCCCGCCGGCCCTCACCGCGGAGGTGGTGGAGGGGACCCTCGCCCCGCTGTTGCGGACCGTGGGCTACTGCATGCAGGCCCGTCTCCACCCCGGGCTGCGCCCGGAGGCCGAGGAGTGGCTCCGCCGTCATCTGCCGCGCCACCCCCAGTACTTCAAGCGGCGCCGCCTCACCAGTCTGCGCCTGCCCGGGGGCAGCCCGGTCCGCGCCGAGGCCCTCCGCCGTCACCGCGCCGTGCGCCGGGTGGTGCGCGCCGTGCGGGGCGTACGTGCCGTGCGCCGCGGGCGGGCGCTGCGGGTGTGACGGGCCGACGGCCGTCTCACAGGGGCGCGGGAACGCGCGGCAGGGAGCGGGCGCCGGCGGTCAGCACCTCCAGGCAGGCGATGTAGAGATATGCCGGGCCGGTGAGTTCCACGGCGTTCCTGGAGTGGATCCACAGGGCCGGGTGCCGGGCCGGCCTGCGCGGGTCGGCGGCGGCCAGCCACCCGCCGAGGGCGAGGAAGCGCAGCCCGAGCGGGGACCAGACGTCCTCGGCGCGCGGCGGCACCAGGAAGTACAGGAAGCCGCAGCGCCGGTCCCACATGACGGGTCCCACGGGCGCGGCGCTGTCCTGCAGTCGTGCCAGGACCTCGTGGCCCGGTCGTTCGGGGATCCTGACGGCGTCCCACCGGTGGCCGGCCGGCAGCAGCGTCACCCGGTTCCTGGCGCGGGCCCACTCGTCCAGGCGGCGCCGTGGGTCACCGGCTCCTCGGGCGAGCCATGCCGCGAGGGCGGGCCCGCAGAATTCGTCGCACATACCACTCCCGGATTCTGCTGCGAGTGATCGGCGCACGGACACCGTCCGGCCGGGGGAGCCGACGAAGCATGCATATATCTGCTGTCGGCATGTGCGGAGAGCAATGCCCATGACGTTGAATCACTTGATCGGATGGGGCAAAAGCGGCCAGTTTTGGGCAACCGGGTTTCGGGGGCGTTGATCACCCCTAGATTCCGTCCGACGTCACCGGCGCCGGGCGTGACGCACCGCGTCCCGGAGCGTTGAACGTACGGGTTTCGGAGGAGGGAGGGCAGTTTTGGCGACGCCGGATGAAACCGCCCGGGGAAGCGCAGAATCACGGTCGGGATTCCGGGGTGCGGACCGCCTTCGCAGGGGAGCCCGGTGGGGCGGTCGGGCGGAAGCGGGTCCGCACCGCGTTGTCCATGGCCATCGGACGAGTTGTCTGATGACATTGGACGCTAGCCCCTGGCGCGCCCCGCGGCAAGCATTTCGCGGCAGTTCGGTCCGGCCGGCGTGGCACACCGGGGTGAAGGTGCAGGTGAGGGGGTGTGGGTCCGGGTCGGGTGGGTGGGGCCGCTGTAGACTCGATCTCACTCGTACGGGTCAACCGACGTGCTAGCAGGAAGAATCCATCCCGTGGTGAACGCACTGCAGGAACTGATCAAGCGCCGGCTGGAGCAGCGGGGCTGGTCGTACGGTGAGGTGGCGCGGCGCGGTGGCGTCCCGCGGTCGACGGTGCATCACCTGGCGACGACCGCGCGGGTGGCCCGGATGCCGCAGCAGTCCACGCTGGAGGGCCTGTCGCGGGGGCTGGAACTGCCGCTGGAGGCGGTACGCCGCGCCGCGGCCGAGGCCTGCGGGATCCACCTGTACGTCGAGGACGGCACCGGCACCACCCCCGACCCCGAGGTGGCCACCCTCATCGCCAGCGTCCAGCAACTGTCCGAAGCCGACCGCCGCCACGTCGCCGCCCTCGTCGAATCCCTCCTCCGCAGCCCCACCGAGCCCCGGTCGGCGTCCGGTCCGGAGTCCGGCTGACCCTTGGGGGCGCGCGCCGGCGCAGGGAACATCGCAACGCCAAACGCCGCTCGGCGTCTACTGCGGACGGCCCGGTCCATCTGGTGCAGCAGCGTGCTGATTTGGCCCTTGCTGCTGTCCGCTGACCGGTACCCGCCGTTCGATTGGCCATGCCCATGCCGTGCCTGACGGGGCGTGTGGTGGTGAAGTAACCCAGAACGGACAAAGAGTGGGGAGCACGGGGATATTCTCTCCAGTCTCGGGACGACGAGTTCGTGGACCCGGGGCCTCCGGTGAGAGGGGTGCACGTGCTTGTCGTTCAAGGGGCGACCGCCACCGCCGTCGTCCGCCACCGGACCGGAGAGCCGGTGGTCCTGCTTTCCGGCGAACTCCCCGCGGTCCTCACGCCGGCCGCCCTGAACGAACTGCTGAATCTGGCCGCGGCCGTCCTCACGGCCGAGGAGATGACCCTCTTCCGCAGTTGCCTGACCGCACTGCGCTGCGGGGAGAAACTCCAGGAACGCCGTATCGAGGTCAGCGGCGCCGTCCTCACCGTCTACAGCAGCTGAGCGGCGGGGCGGGCGGAACGGAATGCGCACAGGGGTGGGCCCCCGGGAAAGTCCCCTTCCCGGGGGCCCACGTCATGGCCGGCGGGTTCAGTAGCGGTAGCGGCAGTCGCAGTCGCGGTCCTGCCAGTACCGGCCGAACCCGAAGCGGTCGTACCGCTGGTGGGCGAAGCCGCGACCGTGGCCGCGACCGTGGCCGTGGCCCCGGCCGCGGTCCCAGCGATCGTCCCACCTGCCGTACCCCCACTGGCGTGGCCCGCAGCGGCCGTAGTCCCCGCCCCAGTTGCCGTGCCCGGCGTTCCGGTAGTGGCCGGACGCGGAGTGGGACGGGGTTGCGGAGGCCGTCGCCGTCATGGGGACCGCCAGGGCGACCGTGGCCAGTGCCGCCGTTGCGGCAGCGCGAACGAATTTTCTCACCGCATTTCTCCTCAAACTCGGTGAATTGCCGGATGGCCCGCCAGACGTTACTCGGGACTTGTGCCGCATTCATTCCGCCGATCGGTGACGCGCGGCCGAACGGGCGACCCTTCGGCTTGCCCTCGCTTCCGGGGAAAAACCGCTCCTGAGCTTCGGGAGTTGATGCTCGGGTATCCCTCGGGAGAGGCCGGGGAAACACCCTCCAGGGTGATCTGCATTCGGCATGTCGCCCACTCGGGACGTATTGAAAATGCCCCGGGAAATGCAATCCAAAAAGGGTGGAATTCGGTTCCGGTCAGCTGCTGTAGACGGTGAGGACGGCGCCGCTGACCTCGATACGGCGTTCCTGGAGTTTCTCCCCGCAGCGCAGTGCGGTCAGGCAACTGCGGAAGAGGGTCATCTCCTCGGCCGTGAGGACGGCCGCGGCCAGATTCAGCAGTTCGTTCAGGGCGGCCGGCGTGAGGACCGCGGGGAGTTCGCCGGAAAGCAGGACCACCGGCTCTCCGGTCCGGTGGCGGACGACGGCGGTGGCGGTCGCCCCTTGAACGACAAGCACGTGCACCCCTCTCACCGGAGGCTTGGTCGGCCCAAGCGCCTCGGGGATCGAGAGGATAGCCACCGGTTCGTCGTGCTTCGCCCCCTCTGCCGGGACTTCCCCACATCGGGCAGGGGGCGGATTGACCCGTTCGAGTGATATCCGGGGGGTGGGGCCGGGTGCCCGAGGTGCCCTCGCCGGTGCTCCCACCTGTCGTTTCCCTTGTGCAGCCGCCGCGTTGACGGACAGTCATGGATCCGAATCGCTTGCCGGGCCCGTGGCGCCCGACTACTGTCCAACGCCGTCAGACAGATCGTCCGGTGTGGATGGACGGGTTCTGGGACCCGGCCCCCGTCCGCACCCCTCGTACGAAGGATCCCCCATGCTCGACATGCGTGAGCTGGACACCGAGTCCGCGGAGCTGCTGCCCGGCCGCGAGGCCCTGGGCAAGCTCAAGTTCAGCTTCGTCAAGACCACGCACGTGACCAAGCACGTGGCCCACGTCGACGCCCACAACGAGTCGCTCGCGGCCAACGAGTGGTCGCCGTACGCGGTCGCCCAGTCGCAGGCCACCCAGGCCATCAACATCAAGCAGTAGTCGGCGTTCCACCTCCTTCCGCATACCGAGAAAGGTATCCCCCTCCCATGAACATGGACCAGCTCGACGCCGAGTCCGCGGAGCTGCTGCCCGGCCGCGAGGCCCTGGGCAAGCTGAAGTTCAGCTTCGTCAAGACCACGCACGTGACCAAGAACATCGCGCACGTCGACGCCCACAACGAGTCGCTCGCGGCGAACCAGTTCTCCCCGTTCGCGGTCGCCCAGTCCGAGGCCGTCCAGGCCATCAACATCCGCCAGTAACAACACCCGTACGTGTGCGGACCGCGCCCGTCGTGGCGCGGTCCGTCTCGGGAGGAAGAGCAGGACGGTGACGGAAAGTCACATTGCTCACGGCCCCGGCCCCACGGGAACGGCGGTGTACGGCGCGGACGTGATGGAACCTCCCTTCCACGACACGGGCTTCCCCGTCCCGCGGCTCGGCGCGGGCCTGCAACTCCTGGGCGAGTACAAGGGCTCGGGGACCACCGAACCCCGGTACATCGTCCGCCGGGGGGACGGGCAGGTCGTCCAGCTGAGCCGGCTGCTGTACCTGGTCGCCCGCGCCATCGACGGACGGCGCGACACCGAGGCCATCTCGCACCGGGTGAGCGGGCGCTTCGGCCGTGAGGTCAGCGCCGAGAACGTGCACTACCTGATCGAGAACAAGCTCCAGCCGCTGGGCGTCACCGTCCCTTTCGGGCAGGAGGACGACGAGGTCACCGGGCCCACCGCGGACCTCCTGCTCGTCCTGAAGGGCCACCGGGTCATCTTCCGCGAGCGGCAGGTCGCCCGGATCGCCCGCTCCCTGGCCTGGCTGCATCGTCCGCTGGCGGTGACGCTGGTGCTCGCGACGGCGGTCGCCATGGAGATCTGGCTGTTCGCCGTCCACGGGGCGATGACCCCGGTGCTCCAGGTGCTGGAGCAGCCGGTGCTGATGCTCGTGGTGTTCGCGCTGACCGTGGCCTCGCTCGTCTTCCACGAGTTCGGGCACGCTTCCGCGTGCCGCTACGGCGGGGCCCGCCCGGGGGCCATCGGCTGCGGCATCTTCCTCATCTGGCCGTCGATGTACACCGACGTCACCGACGTCTACCGGATCGGCCGGGGCGGGCGCATGCGCACCGACCTGGGCGGCGTCTACTTCAACGTCGTCTTCATACTGGCCCTGGCCGGCGGCTACTTCGCCACCGGGCAGTCCTTCTTCCTCGCCGCCATCTACCTGGCCCACTTCGAGATCATCGAGCAGCTGATGCCGGCCGTCCGGCTGGACGGCTACTACATCCTCGGTGACCTCGCCGGCGTCCCGGACCTCTTCGGCAAGATCAAGCCGATCCTGCGCAGCATGCTGCCGGGCCGTCCGGTGCCCCCCGAGGTCTCCGACCTCAAGCGCTCCGCCCGGATCATCGTCACCACCTGGGTGCTGACGATGGTGCCCCTGCTGCTGGCCGAGCTCGGCTACGTGCTGTGGAACCTGCCGCGCCTGCTCGAGACGAGCCTGCGGTCCCTGGTCGAGCAGCTGAGCGGGACCGGTTGCGCCTTCGCCGAGGGCCAGTTCGCCGCCGGGACGGTCGGGGTCATCGGCAGCCTGATGCTGATCTTCCCCCTGGCGGGGGCGGCGTACCTGTCGGTGCGCCTCGGGGGCCGGCTCGTCCGCTACGTCGTCCGCGCCACGGAGGGGAATCTCCGGCTGAGGCTCCTCATCGGCGGGGCCGCACTGGCCGGAGCTGCGGCGCTGTGCGCCGCGTGGGTGGGCGGGGTGACCCCCAAGCCGCTGCCGCCGCAGCCGCCGATCGCGCCCATCCTGCAGCCCGGAGTGCCCGAGATCAGGCCCCTGCGCCCGGTCGCCCCCGCACCGCTGCCCAGCGTCACCACACCCCCGGTGACCGTGGCGGTGGGCGAGCCGTCGGCGACCGCGTCCTCGGCCGCACCCTCGGAGTCCGGCTCGGCCGACGCCTCCGCCTCGGCGAGCGGCAGCCCCTCGCCGTCGAGCTCGCCCAGCCCGCGGGCCTCGCGCAGCGAACCGCAACCGAGCAGCACCCGGACCACGGCCACGGCAGGGCCGAGCCCGTCCGACGGCTCGCCCTCCGCCACACCGTCGGACTCCGCGACGCCCTCGGAGCCCCCCATCCCGAGCTTCACCGTGTCCTTCCCCGCGCCCCTGCCGACCTGACGCGGGCCGGCCCTCCCTCTTTTCCCTTCCCCTTCCCCTTCCCCCTTCCCCCGACATCCCTTCCATCGGTACAGGAGAAGTCCGTGACGCACCGAAAGCCCCACACCAGCACGGTGGGCCGCAAGGCCGTCCGGCTGGGCATGCTGACCACCGCCGGCCTCGTCGCCCTCGCCACCGCGGCCCCGGCCGGCGCGGCATCGGGGTCGCACATCCCCCGCAGCGTCGGCGCCGCCGTGGACGAGGCGCACACCCTCGCCAACCGGGCGCACCCCGTCCAGTACGACGAGGAGTTCTCGATCCACCAGTTCGGGCCGCTCGTCGCCGCCGCGGCGCACAACCGGGCGGTCGCCGCCTCCGTCGGCTGCTCGCTCTCCCGTCCGTGCCGTTCGATCGCCCTCTCCTTCCAGATCGTCACCACCTCCGGTGTCGACCTCCGGCGGATCAACGCGACGAACATCAGCCGTGCCGTCAACCAGCACTGCAGCGGATGCCAGACCTTCGCGGGCGCCTACCAGTTCATCGTGGCGACCCCGCGGCCGCTCTCCCTGAGCGCCCGCGACCGGGACCGGCTCGCCGACATCCGGCGCCGGGTGGCCGAGCTGAGGCGGTGCGGCGACCCGATCTCCGAGATCGAGCGCCGCGCGGACGCCCTCGCCGCCGAGGTCAGGGCCGTCCTCGACCGCGCGGCGGCCGCCGTCCCGGCCGGAGCCGGAACGAGCACGCTGCGGGAGTTCCGGCCCACCGTGACCATGCACCGCCACGTCAGCTGACGCCCCCACCGCTTCCGGGCCGGGGGCACGTCCCTCACCTCCCCAAACCCCCAGACGGGTCCCCGGCCCGGGACCACGACCGGCCTTCCGGAGGACGAAGTGCCCAAGCGATACCCGCCCGAGCTGCGCCGCAAGGCCCTCGACCTGCTGGTCGCGGGCGAGCCGGTGAAGAAGGTCGCCCTGGACCTCGGCCTCGGCGACCAGACGATCTACCAATGGCGGCGCACGCACCTGCCGCATCTGGGCAGGCCGCGGCGCGCACCGATGGGCACCGCAGAGCTGACCGCGGCCCGCAGGCGCATCACCGAACTGGAGACCGAACTCGCCGTCCACCGGCGGGTCACCGAGCTGCTGCGCGATGTGGTGTCCCCAAAAGGCGATTTGAGGCCGTGCAGGTGATGGCCGGTGAGGGGCTCCCGATCCGGACCGCCACGCGCGTCCTCGGCATCTCCGAATCGGGGTACTTCACCTGGCGCGGCCGGCCTCCCTCGCCCCGCTCCACCCGGCACCTGTGGCTGACGGACCTCATCAGCTCCATCCACGCCGCCTCGCGCGGCACCTTCGGGTACCGGCGCATCCACGAGGAGCTCACCCTGCGGCACGGCATCCCCATCAGCCACGGCACCGTAGAACTGCTCATGCGGCGTGCCGGGCTCCAGGGCCGCCCCGGCGTGCCCGACCGGCTCTGGGTGACCGACGCCGTCGAACTCGCCACCCGCCAGGGCGAGCTGCTCTGCGTGATCGTGCTCGACGCCCACGCCCGCCGGCTGATGGGCTGGAGCACGGGTTCCGCGCCGGCCGCCGCCGTGGCGGCGGACGCCCTGAGCAGGGCCGTGCTGCGGCACTCCGTCCACCCCGGGCCCCGGCCCGAGGGGCGCTTCACCACCCTCGTCTTCACCGAACGCGCCCACGCCCGCGGACTGGCGCCCCCCACCGGCCTGGTCGCCGACCGGAACGACCACGCCGTGGTCGGCGCCTTCTGGGCCCGGACACAGACCGAGCTCCTCGACCACCGCACATGGCACAGCCGGCTCGACCTCACCACAGCCCTGTCCGACTACTTCGAGGGAACCCGAGCATGACCGTGGACAGACCGACGCCCCCGTTGCCGATCTCCTACCTGCTGCGCACCCAGATCCGTGCGGGCCAGACCCTGCCGCCCACGCAGGCGCACCAGGTCATGCTGCACTGCGCCCTCGACGCCGCCGGGGTCCCGGTCCGCCGGGACGACGCGGACGCCGTCGCCAGGATCGCCGAACTCGACTACGCCACTGTCAACGCGGTCATCGGCTGGCTGCGCGTCGTCAGACCGGCGGCGTGCTGACGTGTTCCGGACCGCCCCTCCGGAGCGCAGGACACCGCGCCCGGCGTACGGCCGCGCGCTGCTCGGCGCGCTGACGGCGTACCGCTTCGAGCCACCGCCCGTCGAACCGATGGCGGCGCTGTGCGGCCTCGACCAGGACGACTTCCTGTACCGCTGCCGCTCCGCACGCGGCGCAGGACCACCGGACGGCGCGGCGCCGGACGGCTCGGCGGCGGGCGGACTATGACCGGGTGGGGCTGCGGAGGAGGGATTCGACGAGGGCGGCGACGTGGCGGCGGTCGGCTTCGGACAGTTGCTGGACGCTGGCGATGAGGGTGGCCACCTCGGGGTCGGGGGTGGTGCCGGTGCCGTCCTCGACGTACAGGTGGATCCCGCAGGCCTCGGCCGCGGCGCGGCGTACCGCCTCCAGCGGCAGTTCCAGCCCCCGCGACAGGCCCTCCAGCGTGGACTGCTGCGGCATCCGGGCCACCCGCGCGGTCGTCGCCAGGTGATGCACCGTCGACCGCGGGACGCCACCGCGCCGCGCCACCTCACCGTACGACCAGCCCCGCTGCTCCAGCCGGCGCTTGATCAGTTCCTGCAGTGCGTTCACCACGGGATGGATTCTTCCTGCTAGCACGTCGGTTGACCCGTACGAGTGAGATCGAGTCTACAGCGGCCCCACCCACCCGACCCGGACCCACACCCCCTCACCTGCACCTTCACCCCGGGCCTCGGGAGCGGAACCGCCACGGGGGCGAGTCCATCAAAGCCCGGTCCCCCCGCACACGGACTTCCGCGGTATTGCCCCGCCCTTCCGGAGCGCGTGCCTTCGCGCACGCGGGAGCGCGAGTGACGGCTCGGGGGTGGCGCGCCGGTACCCCGCGGAAGCGCCCCCCCGGGCCGTCACTTGCCTCCGGCCCGGGGGGTCCGTACGGCGGCGGCTGGGCGGGCGGTGCGTCCGGGAGCGTGCCGGCGCCGCCGGAGGGGGAGGGGCGGGTCCGCCCCGTGCGCGGAGGGTGCCAGGGCGACCGCGTCGGCGAGACCACCGGCGGTCAGCGCGGCCACCAGGCCGAGTGCGGCCAGGGCGCGGGGGCGTGAGGTCCGGGGGGAGCGCAGCGGCATGGCGCCCATTCAAAGCGCGCCGGGAAGCGCTGTCCTGAGGTCACGGTCCGATCGGGGGGCGCGTACGACCGCGCCCGGTCCGCGCGGGCCCCTGCGGGGCCGCCCGGACCGGGCGCGGTGCGCCGACGCCAGGTCAGGCCTTCTTCGTCTCCTGGAAGATGGCGTCGATCTGGTCGATCAGGTCGAGCAGCTTCTGGCCGGTCGCCGGGTCGGTCGAGGCCTTGGCGGCGCTGCCCGCCTTCAGCGCGTCGTTGAAGAGCTGGTGCAGCTGCGGGTACTTCTCGAAGTGCGGCGCCTTGAAGTAGTCGCTCCACAGCACCGACAGGTGGTGCTTGACGAGCTCCGCGCGCTGCTCCTTGATGACGATGGCGCGGGCCCGGAAGTGCGGGTCCTCGTTGGCCTGGTACTTCTCCTGGACCGCCTTGACGGACTGCGCCTCGATGCGGGCCTGGGCCGGGTCGTAGACACCGCAGGGCAGGTCGCAGTGGGCGCTGACCTTGACCTTGGGCGCGAACAGGCGAGCGAGCATGACTGTCCTTCCTCGTGATCGTCTTTCCACCAGGGAGATTACTCCCCTGTCGAGTGGTTTTCTCGGGTGCCCCTTGGTGCTTAGGACAAAAGTCTGGTGTCACCCTGGGCTGGTGGAGCATGGAGGAGGAGGCTGAGCATGCGTGAGCCCGGGCTTGGGCAGAGGAGGAGAGTGCCGTACCAGCTGGTCGAGGTGACAGGTCCGTCGATGGTGCCGACGCTGCAGCACGGCGACTGGCTGCTGGTGCAGCACGTCAGGAGTGCCGCGGAGGTCCGCGAGGGTGACGTGGTGGTGCTGCGCCATCCGCTCCAGCAGGACCTGCTGATCGTCAAACGCGCCGTGGAGCGGCGCGAGGGCGGCTGGTGGGTGCTGGGCGACAACACCTTCGTGGAGAACGACAGCAGGGAGTTCGGCACCGTCCCGGACGAGCTGGTGCTCGCCCGGGGACGCGGGCGCTTCCGGCCGCCGCGCGAGGTTCAGCGGTCGGCGGCCGGCGTGGCGGGCTGGCTGGTGACCTGCGTCAGGCCGCTCAGGGCGGACCGCTCGTTCTCCAGGCGCTTGCGGGCGCGGTAGGCCGCGACGTTGGCGCGGGTCGCGCAGCGGTCCGAGCAGTAGCGGCGGGACCGGTTGGTCGAGGTGTCGATGTAGGCGTTGCGGCACGTGGTGGCCTGGCAGATGCCGAGCCGGTCCACACCGAGGTCGGTGAGCTGGAAGGCCAGGCCCATGCAGGCGGTCGCGGCGTAGGAGGCGGTCGCCGTGGCCGCGTGCTCGGCGAGGTGCATGTGCCAGTCCGGCCGGCCGCTCTCGTCGAGGTACTCGTGGCCGGAGATCTGCGGGCTGACCGGGAACTCCAGCAGCAGTGCGTTCAGCAGGTCCACGGCGCGCACCTCGTCGCCCTCGGAGGCGGCCTCGAAGACGCCGCGCAGCCGGGTCCGGACGGTGCGCAGCCGCTGTACGTCGGCGTCGCCCACGCGGCCCGCCGCCTGGCTGGCCGGACCGAACAGCTCGCGCACGGCATCGACCGAGGTCAGATGGTCGATGCCGCGCTCGGGCTCCTCGCTGTTCACCAGGCGCACGGCGTAGTCGGAGTAATAGGCGAGTTCCACTTGTAGTCCTTACGCGTGCGCTCTAAGGTCGGTAATGACTGCTCTTGCTCTAAGGGTATTACGACTGGAGGGGAACCGTATGTCCGACACCACTGCGGCGGTGACCGACTGGCAGGCCTGGCAGGACAGCTGGGACCGGCAGCAGGAGTGGTACCTGCCGAACCGCGAGGAGCGGTTCCGGGTCATGCTCGACATGGTGGAGGCGCTGATCGGCCCCGCACCCCGGGTGCTGGACCTGGCCTGCGGCACGGGCAGCATCTCCGACCGGCTGCTGCGGCGCTTCCCGGACGCCGTGTCGACCGGCGTGGACCTCGACCCGGCGCTGCTGGCGATCGCCCGCGGCCACTTCGCCGGCGAGCGCAGGATCGAGTTCGTCACCGCCGACCTGCGCGACCCGCACTGGCCGCAGGCCCTGCCGTACGACACCTACGACGCCGTGCTCACCGCGACCGCCCTGCACTGGCTGAAGCCCGGGCCGCTCGAGGCCCTGTACGGGACGCTGGCCGGCCTGCTGCTCGACGGCGGGGTGTTCCTCAACGCCGACCACATGCCCGACGCCTCGACGCCGCGGCTCAACGCGGCCGTGCGCGAGCTGGACCGGGCCCGCCGCGAGCGGCGGAGGGCGGAGGGCGTGCTGGACTGGGAGCAGTGGTGGGCCACTGCCAAGGCCGACCCCGTGCTGGCCGGTCCCACCGAGGAGCGGTTCGTGATCTACGGTTCCCACGCCGACGGCGACGAGCTGCCCCCGGCCTGGCACGCCGCGGCCCTGCGGGAGGCCGGCTTCGGCGAGGCCCGGGAGGTCTGGCGTTCGGTGTCGGATGCGATCGTCCTCGGGCTGAAGTGATCCGTACCCCGCAGCGGGGGAACGCGTGAGGGGCGGCGCCGATCGGCGCCGCCCCTCACGCACGCGCGGTCAGAGGACCTTGGAGAGGAAGGCCTTGGTGCGGTCGTGCTGCGGGTCGGTGAGCACGTCGCGCGGGTGGCCGGACTCGACGACGACGCCGTCGTCCATGAAGACCAGGGCGTCGCCGACCTCGCGGGCGAAGCCCATCTCATGGGTGACCACGATCATCGTCATGCCGTCCTCGGCGAGGCCCCGCATGACGTCCAGGACGTCGCCGACCAGCTCCGGGTCGAGCGCGGAGGTGGGCTCGTCGAAGAGCATCAGCTTCGGCTCCATCGCCAGCGCGCGGGCGATGGCCACCCGCTGCTGCTGACCACCGGAGAGCTGGGCGGGGTAGTGCCCGGCCTTGTCGCGCAGGCCGACCCGGTCCAGCAGGGCCAGCGCGCGCTCGCGGGCGACGGCCTTGGCCTCCTTCTTCACCCGCACCGGAGCCTCGATCACGTTCTCGATCGCGGTCATGTGGGGGAAGAGGTTGAAGCGCTGGAAGACCATGCCGATGTCGCGGCGCTTCGCGGCGACCTCGCGGTCCTTGAGCTCGTAGAGCTTGTCGCCCTTCTGCCGGTAGCCGACCAGCTCGCCGTCGACCGAGAGCCGGCCGCCGCTGATCTTCTCCAGGTGGTTGATGCACCGCAGGAAGGTGGACTTGCCCGAGCCCGACGGGCCGATCAGGCAGAACACCTCACGCGGGGCGACCTCCAGGTCGATGCCCTTGAGGATGTGGGCCAGGCCGAAGTGCTTGTGCACCGCCTCGGCCTTGACCATCGGGTGGGCGCCGGTGCCCTTGCTGAAGTCGGTCATCGTGCCACCTCCGGGCGGCGGAAGGTGCCCAGGTTGGCCTTGACCCGCTGCCACGGGGTGGGCGGCAGGTTGCGGGTCGTCCCGCGGGCGTAACGGCGCTCCAGGTAGTACTGGCCCACCGAGAACACCGAGGTGAGGACGAGGTACCAGACCGCGGCGAGGAAGAGCATCTCCACGGTGGCACCGGTGGTGTTGCCGATGTCGGTGGTGGAGCGCAGCAGTTCGGCGTACTGGGCGGCCTGCGCGGCCAGCGACGAGGTCTTCAGCATGTTGATGAACTCGTTGCCGGTCGGCGGGACGATCACCCGCATCGCCTGCGGCAGCACCACACGGCGCAGGTTCTGGCCCTGGGTCATGCCCAGCGCGTGCGACGCCTCGGTCTGGCCCTCGTCGACGGACTGGATGCCGGCCCGCACGATCTCGGACATGTACGCGGCCTCGTTCAGACCCAGGCCGAGCAGCGCGGCCATGAAGGGGGTCATGAACTGGTTCATCTCGTCCTTGTAGAAGCCGAGATTGATGACCGGGAAGATCAGCGCCAGGTTGAACCAGATGAGCAGCTGGACGTAGACCGGGGTGCCGCGGAAGAACCAGATGTAGCCCCAGGCCACCGAGGAGGTCACGGGGTTCTTCGACAGCCGCATCACCGCGAGCACGATGCCCAGGACCAGGCCCAGCGCCATCGAGACCACGGTGATGACGACCGTGTTCCGCAGGCCCTTGAGCACCGCGGAATCGAACAGGAAGTCCGGGATCGCCCCGTAGTTCACGTTCGCGTTGGCGAACGCGTTGACCAGCAGCCCGAGCACGGCGAGCACCAGGATCGCCGAGATCCAGCGGCCGTAGTGCCGTACGGGGATCGCCTTGATGGCCTCCGGGCGGGAGGCCTCGGCGGGCGGGGTCCCGGCCGGGGTGCCGGCCGGGACCTTGTCATTCGCTTCGGACATGGAGGGAAGCCTCTTGCTGTCGTGACTCAGGAGCCGCCGTTGATCTTGGCCTCGGTGACGGCGCCGTCGGTGACGCCCCACTTCTCCAGGACCTTGGTGTAGGAGCCGTCCTTGATGACGGCGGTCAGCGCGGCCTGCAGCGCGTCGCGCAGCTCGGTGTTGGTCTTGGCGACCGCGATGCCGTACGGGCCGGCCTCGACCTGCTCGCCGGCGAGCTCGAAGTCGTTGCCGCCGCCGGAGGTCTTCACGGCGTACGCGGCGACCGGGAAGTCGGAGACGTCGGCGACGACGCCGCCGGCCTTCAGGCGGGTCTGCGCCTCGGTGTCGGTGTCGAAGGCCTGGATCGACATCGGCTTGTCGCACTTCTGGGCCTTGAGCAGGTCCTGGGAAGTGGTGCCGCGCTGCACGGCCACCTTCTTGCCGCACAGGTCGGCGAGCGACTTGACGCCCTCCGGGTTGCCCTTCTTCACGATGATCGAGGAGCCCGCGGTGAAGTAGTCCACGAAGTCGACGCCCTCGCCGACCTTCTTGCCCGTGGAGGAGTCGACACCCTCCTGGCGGTCCTTGGTGTCGCTCATCGCGGACATCACCATGTCGTAGCGCTTGGCGCGCAGACCGGTGAGCAGGGTGTCGAAGGTGCCGTTGTTGAACTCGACCTTCACGCCGAGCTGCTTGGCCATCGCGTCGGCCAGGTCCGGGTCGATGCCGACGTTCTTGCCGTCCTTGACGAACTCCACCGGCGGGTACGCGATGTCCGAGCCGACCTTGAGCACGCCCGCCGACTGCACCGACTTCGGCAGCTTGTCGAAGAGGGGCGCCTTGGACGCGTCGCTCGACGCGGACGAGGAGCCGCCCTTGTCCGTCTGGTCGCCGCAACCGGTGAGGACGAGGGCGCCGGCGACCGCGATCGCTCCGACCGCGGCGAAGCGGCTCGTCACGGTCGAGCGACGGGTGGTACGTGCGGTCATTGCTGGTTCCTCCTGCGGGGAATCCTGGGAGCAGCCGATCTTCCGGGTACACACGTTCGGGTGTCGTGAACGCGTGTGATCTCCGCATCTTGCCATCCGGACACGTCCTCTTGGGTGTCCGGATGTGTCAAAATCGCATAACGGGCGATCCCCTGGCCCCCCACCAGGCCGGTACACCAAGGCCGGACCGTGATGGGGCCGTGCTGCGAAGTTGCGTGCATCACTTTCCTTGTCCCGCTATTCGGACGACTTGTTGCGTTGTGCGCAGAAGTTCCCGATGTGCGACACCGTGGTGCGGCGCACAGACTCGTCAGCGGAAACCGTCTTCCGGTACAACAGACCCTTACCCCTCACCGGGGGCCCCTCGGCGTGCGTGCGGCGCGCCTGGCCTCCGTCGCGCCCGGGACCACTCGAGTCCGGGTGTACGGAAGCCGAGCCCACCTATCCCCTGTTGTAGGGGGTAGTACCCTCATAGACAATTCGGACAAAGGGGTCAACAGTGGCAGCGGAGATTGTCAATCCTCGCACCGACGGCACGGACAGCACCGACAGCACCGATCACGCGGAGAGCGCCGACAGCGACGGCCCGGAAAGCCCCGTGGACCCGGTGTTCGCCCTCCACCGCGGCGGCAAGATGGAGGTGACCGCCACCGTCCCGGTGCGGAACGCCGACGACCTGTCGCTCGCCTACACGCCGGGCGTGGCCCGGGTGTGCACCGCCATCGCCGAGCAGCCCGAGCTGGTCCACGACTACACGTGGAAGTCCCAGGTCGTGGCCGTGGTCACGGACGGTACGGCGGTGCTGGGCCTCGGTGACATCGGCCCGGAGGCGTCCCTGCCGGTGATGGAGGGCAAGGCGATCCTCTTCAAGCAGTTCGGCGGCGTGGACGCGGTCCCGATCGCGCTCGCCACCACCGACGTGGACGAGATCGTCGACACCGTCGTGCGCCTCGCACCCTCCTTCGGCGGGGTGAACCTGGAGGACATCTCCGCCCCCCGCTGCTTCGAGATCGAGCGCAAGCTGCAGGAGCGCCTGGACATCCCGGTCTTCCACGACGACCAGCACGGCACGGCCGTCGTCACGCTCGCCGCGCTCCGCAACGCCACCCGGCTGACCGGGCGCGCGCTGGGCGAACTGCGCGCGGTGATCTCCGGGGCCGGTGCCGCGGGCGTCGCCATCGCCAAGATCCTCGTCGAGGCCGGCATCGGGGACGTCGCCGTCACCGACCGCAAGGGCGTGGTGCACGCGGGCCGCGAGGACCTGAACTCCGCCAAGCGCGAGCTCACCACGTACACCAACCGGGCCGGGCTCACCGGGACCCTGGAGGAGGCGCTCGCGGGTGCGGACGTCTTCATCGGCGTCTCCGGCGGCACCGTGGCGGAGGAGGCCGTGGCCACCATGGCGAAGGGCTGCTTCATCTTCGCGATGGCCAACCCCACGCCGGAGATCCACCCCGACGTGGCGCACAGGTACGCGGCCGTCGTCGCCACCGGGCGCAGCGACTTCCCGAACCAGATCAACAACGTGCTCGCCTTCCCCGGCATCTTCGCGGGCGCGCTGCAGGTGCGGGCCTCCCGGATCACCGAGGGCATGAAGATCGCCGCCGCCGAGGCGCTGGCCGCCGTCGTGGACGGCCAACTGTCCGCCGACTGCGTGATCCCCTCGCCCTTCGACGAGCGCGTGGCCCCCGCGGTCTCCGCCGCCGTGGCCGCGGCCGCACGCGCCGAGGGCGTCGCCCGGCGCTGAGCGCGCCGTACGCCCGCAGACCACGCCGCCCGCGCGGCGCGGTGCCCGCCGGTCGGGGGCACCGCACCGCGCGGCGCGTGTCACATCCCCGTGCGGTTACGCCGGGGCACCGCGCGGCGCTAGCGTCAAGGTCATGTTCGCTGCCTACGCCGCCCGAATCGACCGCGACCAGCCGCTGAGCGGCCTCGAACTCGGGGAGCGCCCCGAGCCGGAGGCACGGCCCGGCTGGAGCACCGTCACCGTCAAGGCCGCCTCCCTGAACCACCACGACCTGTGGTCGCTGCGCGGGGTGGGGCTCGGCGAGGAGAGCCTGCCGATGATCCTCGGCTGCGACGCCGCCGGGATCGACGAGCACGGCAACGAAGTCGTCGTCTACCCCGTCGTCGGCCTGAGCGGGCACGGGGTGGGCCCCGACGAGCCGCGCAGCATCCTCACCGAGAAGTACCAGGGCACCTTCGCCGAGAAGGTCTCCGTGCCCACCTGGAACCTGCTGCCCAAGCCGAAGGAGCTCTCCTTCGAGGAGGCCGCCTGCCTGCCCACGGCCTGGCTGACCGCCTACCGGATGCTCTTCACCAACGCGGGGGTGCGCCCCGGTGACTCGGTCCTGGTCCAGGGCGCGGGCGGCGGCGTCGCCACGGCCGCGATCGTGCTGGCCAAGGCCGCGGGCCTGCGGGTCTTCGCCACCAGCCGCGACGAGGCCAAGCGGGGGCGCGCCGAGGACCTCGGCGCCGACGCCGCCTTCGAGCCGGGCGCCCGGCTGCCGCAGCGCGTGGACGCGGTCATCGAGACCGTCGGCGCCGCGACCTGGTCCCACTCGGTCAAGTCCCTGCGCCCCGGCGGCACGCTGGTGATCTCCGGCGCGACCTCCGGGCCCAACCCGAAGGCCGCCGAGCTCAACCGGATCTTCTTCCTGGAACTCAAGGTCGTCGGCTCGACCATGGGCACCAAGGACGAGCTGGAGGATCTGCTGAGCTTCTGCGCCGTCACCGGGGTGCGCCCGGTCATCGACACCGTGCTGCCGCTGGACCGGGCCCGCGAGGGCTTCGAGAAGATGGCGGGCGGGGACCTGTTCGGGAAGGTCGTCCTGACGGTCTGAGGCCCGGCGCGTGGGTCCGCGGGCCTCAGCGGGCCCCGGGCCCAAGGCCGTTGGGAACGCCGGGAGAGCAGTACGTGCGCCGGCAGCCACACCGGCGCGGCGCCGCCCGGGACGTCCCCGATCGTCACCGCATGCCAGGGCCCACCATCCCGGTGGCTGCGGCATCACAAGGACTGCGGCAATCTGGTCCGCGACGTGGTGGCCGGAGACTTCGGGGTGGGGCGATGGACACGGAGAACGCGGTGGGGACCGGAAGTGCCGGGGGGACCGGTGGGGATGACGCACCGGGTGGACTGCGGCTGTTCGGCCGGGCGCGGGAGCGCGCGGAGCTGGACGGTCTGCTGGCCGGGCTCCCGGAACGGGGCGGGGCCGTCCTGCTGACCGGCGAGCCGGGGGTCGGCAAGAGCGAGTTGCTGGCCTACGCGGCGCGCGGTCACGCGGGGCGGGTCCTGCGGGCGCGCGGCGTGGAGTCCGAGGCGGTGCTTCCGTACTCCGTACTCGCCGACGTCCTGCTCCCACTGCGCGCACACTTCGCGGAGCTGCCGCCGCCTCAGCGGCGCGCGCTCGAAGGCTGCCTGGCGCTGTCGGAGCCGGCGGAGCCCACCCTGTACGCGGTGTGCTCGGGTGCCCTCGGCGTCCTGGCCGCGGCCGGGGATGCCGAACCGCTGCTCGTCCTCGTGGACGACCTGCAGTGGGCGGACTCGTCCTCCCGGCACGTGCTGCAGTTCGTGGCCCGCCGGCTCGAGCGGGAGCGCGTGCTGCTGGCCATGGCGACCCGGCACGGCGCCGAACCGGAGACGGGCTGGGCCGGCGTGCCCGGGCTGGCCCTGTCCGGCCTGGACGGCGCCGCCTGCGCGGAGCTGCTCCTGGGCATGGGGCTCGATCCGGAGGACGCCGCCGTGGCCCGGCTGGTGGAGCTGAGCCTCGGGAACCCCCTCGTACTGGTCGAGTACGCCGCGTTGCTGCGGGACAGGAGGCACGCTCCGGATCCGTCGGCGGACGAGGCAGAGGACCCCTTGGCCGGTGCCTGGTCCAGCCCCCGCCCGCTGGTCGAACGCGCCTGGCGGGGACCCTTGCGGGCACTGCCCCCGGCCGCCCGGGAGGCGCTGACCTACCTGGCGGCGAGCCGCTCGGGGGACGGCACCGTCTTCGAGACGGTGCTGGCCTCGGTGGGTCTGTCGACGGCAGCGCTGCAGCCGGCCGAGGTCGCCGGCCTCGTCGTCCTCGAACCGGGATCCGGGTACCGGCTGCGCCACCCCGTGCTGCGGGGGCTGGTGCTGCACGGATGCCCGCCGGCGCGACGGCTGCGGATGTACCGGGTCCTGGCCGACTGCGCTCCTCCCGAGCTCCGGGCCTGGTATCTCGCGGCGGCCGCCACGGGGCCCGACGAACAGGTGGCCAGGGCACTGGCGGACGCGGCCGAACAGGCGAGGCGGCGTGGTGCGCCGGGCAGCGCCGCGGAGACCTGGCACCGGGCCGCCGAGCTGTCTCCGGCGCCGTCCGACCGGGCGGTGCGCCTGCTCAACGCGGCGGTCGACGGTTTCCACAGCGGCGCCGCGCGCAAGACCGTCCACTGGTGCGAGGAGGCGCTGCGGTGGAGTCCGGACCTCCGCCTCACCGCGGACATCGACCTGGTCCGCGGACAGGCGCACGCCTGGCTGGGCGATCCCGGGCGCGCGCACCGCGTCCTGGTGTCGGCCGCCGAGAGCGTGCGCGCCGTCGACCCGCACCGCGCCGGTGTGCTGTACGGCGCAGCCACCTTGCCCACCGCCATGTCCGGGCAGACCGGCCTCGCGCTCGATCTCGCCCGCCGCTGCGCGGAGTTCACCGAGGGGACGGCCGGGACGGCCCCCTCCGGAACCGGCGGTGACGGGCACGGCGCACCGGGACGGCGGCCACGACTGGGCGGTGCCCTGCTCGGTGCCACCATGGCGCTGGCCGGCCAGGTGCGGGAAGGCAGGGAACTGCTGCTGCGGGAGCGGGCGGCCCTTCCCGAGGCCGTCACCCCCGAGCTGCAGCAACTGACGGTGCAGATAGGCGAGGCCCTCTCCTGGGCCGACGAGGACGCTGCCGCGGCCTCCCTGCTCGGCGAGGTCGTCGAGCGGATCCGGCGCGGCGCCTCGGTGGGACTGCTCGCCTACGCCCTGGCCGGCCGGTGCGAGGCCGAGAGCTGGCGGAACTGGGCGGCGGCGAGGGCCGACGCCGTCGAGGCCGTCCGCTGGGCACGCGAGCTGGGCCAGGTCACCATGGGCAGCTACGCCGCCATCCTGCTCGCCCGTATCGACGGGCGCCGCGGCGACCGCCAGGGCTGCGAGCGGCACATCGCGGCCTATCGGGAGCGGAACGGCTGGCCGGTGACGCACGGCCTGGAAGTCCTGGCTCTCGGGGCCCTCGGCTCGGCGGCACTCACCGCGGGTGACCCGGACGAGTGCGTTCGCCATCTGGAGCGGGCCTTCGCGCTCGCCGAGGACTGCGGGCTGGGCAATCCCAACATGCTGACCTTCGTGGCCGACCTGGCGGAGGCGCACGTCCGCGGCGGGAACCGCGACCGGGCGGCCGGCCTGGCCGACTGGCTCGACGAGCGGGCCCGGGCCACCGGCCTGGCCTGGCCCGAGGCGGCGACGGCACGCTGCCGCGGTCTGCTGGCGACCGACGCGGACGAGGCGGTACGGCTGTTCGCCGCGGCGGACCGGGCGCACGCCCGCCGGGAGATGCCCTTCGACCAGGCGCGGACGGCTCTGGTGCACGGGGAGGTGATGCGGCGGTTGCGCCGCCCCGCGGAGGCCCGCGTCCCGCTGCTCGCGGCCCTCACCACCTTCAGCGCGCTGGGCGCGCGTCCCTGGGCCGCGAGGGCGGAGGCCGAACTGGCGGCGGCCGGACACCGCGTCGCGCCGCAGCGGGCGCAGGTCTCCCTCGCCGACCTGCTGACCGCCCAGGAACTCCAGATAGCCCGCGCCGTCGCCGGGGGGCTGAGCAACCTGGAGACCGCCTCGACCCTGTTCCTGTCCCGCAAGACCGTGGAGGCGCACCTCACGCGGGTGTACCGCAAGCTCGGCATCCGGTCGCGCTCCGACCTCGCCCGTACGCTGGCGGCGGCCGGCATGGTGCGGTGAGCAGGCTCCGGGCGGTCAGCTCAGCGGTGTCCACAGCGTCTTGGTGACCGGTGGCCGCCCCTCCCGCAGCGTGACCTCCACCGGCTGCCCGGCCTCGGGGGGCCCCGGGACGGGGTCGCCGCCCTGCGCGCGGCACGCCAGTTCGGCGTCCTCGGGGAAGGCGCTCTCCCCGGCGGACGGCTTCCAGGCGTACGGCACCCCGTGGACGGTGACGCGGAGCACCGGTGACGCGGACCCGTCCGCGGTGAAGGCGGACCGCCACGCGGCCCCGGCCAGGGAACGGGCCGGGTGGGGATTGCGGATGATCACCGTGACCCCGTGCCCGTCGCCGGTGACCCACGCCGTCAGGCGTATGCCGTCGGGGAGGGGGACGTGCGTCCCGGTCGCCTTCGGGGGCACGGGCGGGGGCACGGGCGGGGCCGCGGGTGCGCCCCGCCGGGGGAGTGTCGGGGGAGTCACCATGCGCCCGGCGATCCTGCCCCGGGGGGATTCCTCGACGGCGGACCTGCGCAAGGCGACCTCCGAGCGGGAGCGGGGCGGCCGGTCGAGGTCGACGACCTCGGGTGCCTCGGCTGCCGTGCCCCTGAGGCTTTCGGCGACCATGCCGACGAGCCGGACGACGGTCCCGCGGAGCGTGCCCGAGCCGGTTCCGGCGGTGGCCGTCTCGCGTCCGCCGTTCCGGGCGCCGCCCTGGGTCCTCCGGGGTTCATGGGCGTTCCTGAGCGTCACGGGCACCGCCTCCGTCCGATCGGGCAGGAACTGCGCCCCGCACCGTGCGGGACGGCCGTCGTCATCGGGTCACCGGGATTCCCGCCGCTCGGACACCGCCCCCGGCACTGTGGCCACCGGGAAGTCGACCGGCCGGGCCGCCGCCGGGCCGCGGGCACGGCTCCCCCTGGGCCGGCCTGCGCGCACCCGACGGCGCCCGGCCGGAGCCGGTGCCGTCGCATCGGAGAGCCTGCCAGCGGGCGGGGGCCGCGGCATCGGGGAACTCCCTACGTCCTCCGCCACGGGTCCCGCTCGGGTCCGGACGTCCGGACTTCCGCCCCGCCGGCGGGGCCCCGGACGCATCGGGGACGACCCCGTCCGGGCCCTGCGGCCAGGGCGTGTCTGATGAATCCCGCCTGGCTCGTGACGCTCCCCCAGCTGGCGCTGGGAGGTGCCCCCAGGCACGGCACTCCCCCAGCCTTCGGCCGGGGGTGCCCCCACGCCGCGTTGTCGGAGTCGTCCACGTACGTCCAGTACGAGGCCGATCCTCCGCCTTGCGATAGCACGCACCAGCCGCCACGAGCCCCGCCGTCCGGGCGGACGGCGCTATTCATGGGACACGCCCTAGTCCCGGCCCTTGTGCTTGCCGCGCAGCACGACGCCGATGTGGGCGGCCGCCGTGGACAGATGGCGGCGGACCTCGCGCAACTGCTCGGCGTCCACGCCGTTGTCGCGGGCGGCGTCGCGGACGTCGTCGCGGAAGCGGTCCAGCAGGCGCTCCAGGTCGCGGGCAGGGTCCTCGGTCACGGCGGCGTCCTCCGCGCCCCACTCGGGCGCCTCGGCGGGCTCGGGCTTCACATACGGCGGCCAGGAGGTGGAGGTGCGGCCGAACTGGCCGAGCTCCCGGGTGAGTTCCGCCAGCCCCTCGCGGACGCCGGTCTGCCAGTCGCCGCGCCGGACGTGGTCCTGGACCTCCTCCTGGACGCGGCGCGCGATGCGCTGCACCTCGTCCCGTGCGGCGTCCTGGGCCTCCTTGGCGGCGCGCTTGGCGGTGCGGGCCTCCTCGCGGGCCTGCCGGATCTCCTCCTTGGAGCGGCGCATCTGCTCCTTCCAGTCCGCCGGGGAGGACTTCGGCTGGGTGTGCGCCGCCTGCTGGGCGGCCGCCCGGATCTCGCGGCGCAGGTCGCCCGCGGCGCCGCGGACGTCCTCGCGGATCTCGGCGGCGAGCGTGGAGACGGAGTCGCGGATCTCGTTCTCCAGGTCGGCGATCTCGTCGCTGCGGGAGGCGAGTTCCGCGCGGCCCGCGTCGGTGATCGAGTACACCTTGCGGCCGCCCTCCGTGGAGTGGGTGACCAGGCCCTCCTTCTCCAGCTTGGCCAGCCGCGGGTAGACGGTGCCGGCGGAGGGGGCGTACAGGCCGTGGAAGCGCTCCTCCAGCAGCCGGATCACCTCGTAACCGTGACGGGGGGCCTCGTCCAGCAGCTTGAGCAGGTAGAGGCGGAGCCGGCCGTGGGCGAAGACGGGGGCCATCTCAGACGTCCTTCCGGAACGGATCGGCGTCCGCGGGTCCGTGGTCCTCCTGGGGCGGGCGGCGCAGCAGCGCGATGGCGCCCGACACCGTGGTGGCCTTGAGCCGGGAGCCGCCGGACCCCATCCGGCCGGAGATCCGCTTGGCGCCCCACTGCCCGCTGACCCGCAGCTCGTCGAAGGCGCAGGAGACGTCGCCGCTGGTGGTGTTGGCGTCCACCTCGGCGTCCCCAGGCTCCGGGATGCGGATCGCGATCTCCCCGGAGACCGAGGTCAGGCGGACGTCCGCGCCGCTGCGCGGGTCCAGGTCGAGCACCATGTTGCCGCTGACCGAGTCGGCCTTGACGGCGGCGCCGCTGCCCTCGACCACGGTCAGGTCGCCCGAGACGGTGTTGACCCGCAGGTCGCCGGAGACCGCCTGGGCCTCCACGTTCCCCGCGACCGTCTCGGCGGTCACCGGGCCGGCCTGGCCGACCAGCGTGATGTCGCCGTTGACGCCCCGTACGGCGGTGCGGTCCGAGATCCCCGAGATCACGGCGTTCGCCCCGACCACCCCCACCGACACGCTGGTGCGCTGCGGGACGGCGAGCGAGACGACGGCGTGCCGCCGCCAGCCCTTGCGGTCGAGCCACTTGAGCAGGCCCTTCCAGGGCAGGTCCTCGTAGGTGACGGTGAGCGTGCCGCCCTCGTGCGACACGATCAGCGGGGGGCCGTCGAGCTCGCTCACCTCCAGCCGGGCCGGGCCCTCGTCGACGCCGACCACGTTGACGGCGCCGTTGACGATCCGGACGTGCAGGGTGTCGACGCTCGCGTCGAAGACCATCTTGTGCGGCTCGGTGACCGTCCACTCCCGTGAGCCGGGGGTTCCGCTCATTTCGCCCCTCCTTGGGGTCACCCGGGCACGCCGGGTCAACGCCGACAACGCAACATATCGCGTCTCTCCGATAGACACGATATATCGCGTGGATCGGAAGTCAAGGGAGCGCCGTGCGCGCCCCGGTGGCGGTTCGCGGCGGAACGGCGCCCGGACGCGGCCGGTCACGCGGCGAACGGGTGAGGTCCTCCCCGCGGGGCGCGGCGCCGTGCGCGCCGCGAGCGCCCGTACGGGCGCCGGGTGATGTGCTCATCCCCCATGGGCCCTCGAACCGCCACCGCCACCGCCGCGACCGTCCTGCTCCTGACGGGCCTCGCCCTGGCCGCCTGCGGCACCCGTACCGGGACCGGTGGGCCCGCCGCCGAGGTGAGCCCCGCGAACGCCCGGGTGAGCGCCTGCACGGCCGGCACGACCGCCGTGCGCTTCCTGGCCGCCACCGTCCACGCGACCGCCTCGCAGCCCGCGGTCGCCCGGGTCGAGGTCACCAACACCTCGGGCGCCCCCTGCACGCTGACCGGCGCCACGACCCTCACCGCGAGGGACGACCAGGACAAGGCCGCCCCCGTCGAGGCGGACAACTCCGCGGCCGGCACCGGAGCCGTGGAGCTCCGCGGGGGCACCACGGCCGTCGCCGACGTCCGCTACACCGACCTCAACGTCGAGGGGACCCCCTCGGCGCGCGAGGTCTGCCCCGTCCAGGCCTCCCGGGTGCAGGTCGCGCTCCCCGACGACGTGGCCCGTACGGTCGAGGTCACCACGGCCGACGGCACCCCGGCGGTCTTCAGCGTCTGCGGCGACGGGGTCCGGTTCGGCGCCTTCCGCACCTGAGCCCGGCGGTCCCGCCGCTCGCGGCTACTCGTCCTCGTCGTCGTCCAGCCGGGCCAGCCACGTCGCCAGCCGCTCCACCGGGATCTCGAACTCGGGGTTGAGGTCGACGAACTCCCGCAGCCGCTCGGCGAGCCACTCGAAGGTGACCTCCTCCTGGCCGCGCCGGTTCTCCAGCTCCTCGATGCCGCGGTCGGTGAAGTACAAGGGGTGCTCCGGATCAGGGTCGAAGGATGACGTACCAGGCCAGGATAGGTACTCCCGCCGCCCGGGCCGGGGGCCCCTCCTGCCGGCGTACGCGCAGGGGCCCCGCACTCGACGAGTGCGGGGCCCCTGCGCGTCGTACCGGGGACTACGGGCCTCAGAGCTCGAAGACCTCGTGCACCAGCTGCTCCTGCTCCTGCTGGTGCCGCTTGGCGGAACCGACCGCCGGCGACGAGGAGGACGGACGCGACACACGACGCAGCCGGTCGGCGTTGTCGGGCGCGGCGCCGAGCACCAGGTCGAGGTGGTCGATCAGGTTGAGGGCGATGAACGGCCAGGCACCCTGGTTGGCCGGCTCGTCCTGGGCCCAGACATACTTCTGGGCCTTGGTGAACGGGGCCAGGGCGGCCTGGATCTCCAGGCCCGGCAGCGGGTAGAGACGCTCGATGCGGATGAGGGCGGTGTCGAAGGCACCACGCTTCTCGCGCTCGGCGACGAGGTCGTAGTAGACCTTGCCGGAGCAGAAGACGACCTTGCGGACGTCCTCGGGCTTGACGGTGCTGTCACCGATGACCGGCTGGAACTGGCCGGAGGTGAACTCCTCCGTCTTCGAGGTCGCCGCCTTCAGGCGCAGCATCGACTTCGGGGTGAAGACGATGAGCGGCTTGTGGTGCGGGTTGTGGACCTGCCACCGCAGGAGGTGGAAGTAGTTCGCCGGGGTGGTCGGGACCGCGACCGTCATGTTGTTCTGCGCGCACAGCTGCAGGAAGCGCTCGATGCGGGCGGAGGAGTGGTCCGGGCCCTGGCCCTCGTAGCCGTGCGGCAGCAGGAGGGTGACGCCGGAGGTCTGGCCCCACTTCTGCTCGGCGGAGGAGATGAACTCGTCGACGACGGTCTGGGCGCCGTTGACGAAGTCACCGAACTGGGCCTCCCAGGCGACCAGCGCGTCCGGGCGGGCCAGCGAGTAGCCGTACTCGAAGCCCATCGCCGCGTACTCGCTGAGCAGCGAGTCGTAGACGTTGTAGCGCGCCTGGTCCTCGGCGAGGTAGAGCAGCGGGGTGTAGTCCTCGCCGGTCTCCCGGTCGACCAGGACGGCGTGCCGCTGGCCGAAGGTGCCGCGGCGGGAGTCCTGGCCGGCGAGCCGGACCGGGGTGCCCTCCATCAGCAGGGAGCCGATGGCGAGGGTCTCGCCCATGGCCCAGTCGATGGTGTCGTCCTCGACCATGGCCGCGCGGCGCTGCAGCTGCGGCATCAGACGCGGGTGGACGGTGATCCGCTCGGGGATGTTGACCTGGGAGGCCGCGATCCGCTTGACGGTCTCCTGGCTGATCGCGGTGTCCGCCGGGACGGGGAACTCCGGGCCGGTGGCCTGGTTCTCCTCCTCCTGCGGGGCGGCCGGCGCGGTCGCCTCGCGGACCTCGGTGAAGACCTTCTCCAGCTGGCCCTGGTAGTCCTGCAGGACCTGCTCGGCCTCCTCCAGGGTGATGTCGCCGCGACCGATGAGGGACTCGGTGTAGAGCTTGCGCACCGAGCGCTTCTTGTCGATCAGGTCGTACATCAGCGGCTGGGTGAAGGACGGGTTGTCGGCCTCGTTGTGACCGCGGCGGCGGTAGCAGATGAGGTCGATGACGACGTCCTTGTTGAACGCCTGGCGGAACTCGAAGGCGAGCCGCGCGACGCGGACCACGGCCTCCGGGTCGTCGCCGTTCACGTGGAAGATCGGCGCCTCGATCATGCGCGCGACGTCGGTGGAGTACATCGACGAGCGCGAGGACTCCGGGGCGGCGGTGAAGCCGACCTGGTTGTTGATCACCACGTGCACGGTGCCGCCGGTGCGGTAGCCGCGCAGCTGCGACATGTTCAGGGTCTCCGCGACGACGCCCTGGCCGGCGAAGGCCGCGTCGCCGTGGAGCACGACCGGCATGACGGTGAAGTCCGTGCCGCCCTTGCCGATGACGTCCTGCTTGGCACGGGCGATGCCCTCGACGATCGGGTCGACCGCCTCCAGGTGCGAGGGGTTCGCGGCCAGCGAGACGGTGATCTGCTCGCCGTCCAGGCCGGTGAAGGTGCCCTGGGCGCCCAGGTGGTACTTCACGTCGCCGGAGCCGTGCATCGACTTCGGGTCGAGGTTGCCCTCGAACTCGCGGAAGATCTGCGCGTACGACTTGCCGACGATGTTGGCCAGCACGTTCAGCCGGCCGCGGTGGGCCATGCCGATGACGACCTCGTCCAGCCGCGATTCGGCGGCGGCGTCGATGACGGCGTCGAGGAGCGGGATGACGGACTCGCCGCCCTCCAGGGAGAAGCGCTTCTGGCCGACGTACTTCGTCTGCAGGAAGGTCTCGAAGGCCTCCGCGGCGTTGAGGCGGCGCAGGATGCGCAGCTGCTCGTCGCGCTCGGGCTTGGTGTGCGGGCGCTCGACGCGGTCCTGGATCCACTTGCGCTGCAGCGGGTCCTGGATGTGCATGAACTCGATGCCGACGGTGCGGCAGTACGAGTCGCGCAGCACACCGAGGATGTCGCGCAGCTTCATCAGCGACTTGCCGGCGAAACCGCCGACGGCGAAGTCACGCTCCAGGTCCCACAGGGTGAGGCCGTGCTCGGTGATGTCGAGGTCGGGGTGCTTGCGCTGCTTGTACTCCAGCGGGTCGGTGTCGGCCATGACGTGGCCGCGGACCCGGTAGGAGTGGATCAGCTCGAAGACGCGGGCGGCCTTGGTGACGTCGTCGTCGTGGCTGGCGTCGATGTCCTTGAGCCAGCGGACCGGCTCGTAGGGGATGCGCAGCGCCTTGAAGATGTCGTCGAAGAAGTTGTTCTCGCCCAGCAGGAGCTGGTTCATGATGCGCAGGAACTCGCCCGACGCCGCACCCTGGATGACCCGGTGGTCGTAGGTGCTGGTCAGCGTCATGACCTTGGAGATGCCCAGCTTGTTCAGGGTGTCCTGCGAGGTGCCCTGGAACTCGGCGGGGTAGTCCATGGAGCCGACGCCGAGGATCACCGACTGGCCGGGCATCAGGCGCGGCACCGAGTGGACGGTGCCGATGCCGCCGGGGTTGGTGAGCGAGACGGTGACGCCGGAGAAGTCGTCCATCGTCAGCTTGCCGATGCGGGCGCGGCGGACGATGTCCTCGTAGGCCTGCCAGAACTCGAAGAAGTTGAGGGTCTCGGCCTTCTTGATGGCCGCGACGACCAGCTGGCGGTCGCCGTTGGGCTTGACCAGGTCGATGGCGAGGCCCAGGTTGACGTGGTCGGGCTTGACCAGCGTCGGCTTGCCGTCCTTCTCCGCGAACGACCAGTTCATCGCGGGCATGATCTTCAGCGCCTGCACCATGGCGTAGCCGATGATGTGCGTGAAGGAGACCTTGCCGCCACGGGCGCGCTTGAGGTGGTTGTTGATGACGATGCGGTTGTCGAACAGCAGCTTCACCGGGACGGCGCGCACGGACGTGGCCGTGGGCAGCTCCAGCGAGGCGTGCATGTTCTTCGCCACGGCCGCGGAAGGGCCGCGCAGCGTCACGTACTCGGGTCCCTGGGCAGCCTCGGTGGCCGGGGCGGCCTTGGCCGTCGGCTGCGGCTGCGCCGGAGTGGGCTTCTCGACGGCGGGCTTCGCGGGGGCCGGAGCGGCCGGGGCGGGGGCCGGGGCCTGGGCGGCCGGGGCCGGCG
>NZ_JARAVL010000049.1:0-58784 GCF_033792725.1 Streptomyces sp. PA03-5A
CGAGTGGGGTGATCCGGTGGACGTATGCCTTCGCCGACCGACCGATGGCCGGGTTCGAGCGGGCATGCGCATTCTAGACGGCGGTCACGGCGACCGAGTTGTCGGAGCCCCGGGGCGACCGGGGTGAGTTCGTGACCCTGCTGCCCGAGACGGGCGACGCGTGTGTGAAGGCGCAGGGTGTCCTGTCCGGTGCCGGCGGCGCTCACCTGGACCTGGCCGCCGAGGACGTCCCCGCGCTGCTCGCCGAGGCCCGCAGGCTCAGCGCCGCCCAGCACCCCGGCGCGGGCGCCGCATGGGCCACCGCGGGCCGTGCCGCGGACAGCACCGGCACCGCCCTGGACGACCTGTCCCGCGCCGAGATCGCCGACCACGCCGGCATCGACGCCTTCACCGACCCCGGCACCGCCGTACCGCTCTTCGACACCGCCGCCGGGCTGTTCGAGGCGGCCGGCAAGCCCGGCGAGGCCGCGGCCTGCCGTGCCCGCGCCGCCTACGCGGTGGCCGTCGCGGAACAGAGCGGCCAGGCCCTGACCGCGCTCGACGCGGCCGTCGATGCCCTGCGCGAGCTGCACGGCACCGGCCGGGCCACCGCCCGCCAGCTCACCGGGGCCTGGCTGGCCCGGCTCCACGTCCGGCCGCCCGGCGCCGAGGGCGAGGCGGAACTGCTGCGGGTCATCGCCTTCGCCGAGGAGCACCGCGACGAGGACCGGATGGCCGGACGGCTCGCCGACGCGATCGCGCTGCACGCCCGGCACACCGCCGCGCGCGGCGACGTCGCGACCTCCGCCGAGCTCTTCGCGCGGGCCGCGCGCCTCCACCACGAGGCCGGAACCCCGTGGCACGCCGCAGAACCCGAGGCGCTCCTCGCCGACCTCTCCCTCCAGAAGGACGACCACACCAGCGCGGAGCGGTCCGCCCGCGCCGCGCTGGAGGACGGCGCCGCGGTCCTGGGCCCCGTGCACCGGGCCCACCTGCACACCGTGCTCGCCGCCGCGCTCGCCGAGCGCGGCGCCGACGCCGAGGCCGCCGACCACGCCCTGGAGGGCGCCCACTGGGCCGACGAGGGCGACATGTCCGAGGAGCTCGGCGCCTGGGCACGGCTCGTGCTCGGCGGGGCGTTGCTGCGCGAGGACAGGTCCGCCGAGGCGGCCACCGTCCTGGAGACCGCCCTGCCCGACCTGGTGCGCGCCCACCACGACGGGCGCGTCGTCCAGGCCCGCTGGTGGCTGGGGGACGCACTGCGCGACCTGGACGAGCCGCGCGTCGCCGCCGAGCAGTTCCTGCTGGCCGCGGAGATCGCTCAGGGCTGGGAGGAGCAGCAGGACCACGCCGTCCTGGCGAACCTCGCCGCCGACTGCCTGGAACGGGCCGGGCTGGCCGGCGAGGCCGCACAGGCGTACACCCGCGCCGGTGAGCTCTGGCGTGCCCTGGAGCGTCCCGTCCCCCTCGTCCGCTCGCTGCGCGCCCGGGCCTGGCTCGCCCTCCACGACGGCCAGGGCGGTCTCGCCGTGGGCCGCTCGGTGATGGCCGAGGCCGTCGCGGTGGCCGAGGAGGCGCTGGCAGCGGCGACGGCGGCCGGTGACGGGGACGCCGCGGCGCACCTGCGCGCCGAACTGGCGGGGACCCACCGGCAGACCGGCGAACTGGTCGTCCGCGCCTGCCCCGGCGAGCCCGGCGAGGACGACACGGACGGTTCGGCGCGCGCCGCGTACGAGGAGGGCCTGGCCTGCGCCGAGCGTGCGGTCGCCGTCTTCGAACCGGGTCCCGCGCGCAGCGCGGCCCAGCTGATGGCCGCCTGGCTCGAGGCCGATCTGGGACGGCACACCGCGGCCGCGGAGCGCGCCCGGGCCGTGATCGCCCTGTACGAGGGCGAGGAGGGCGGCCAGGAGGACGAGGTCGCCCGGCAGCGGCGGGCCGAGGCGCGCTCCGTCCTCGAATACGTCGGCGAGCGGTCCGCCGGACCGGAGTAGGCGGAGGGCGGAGAGGCACACGCCGGGGAAGCGCAGGCCGGGCAGGCACAGGCCGGGCAGGCGTAGGCCCGGCCGCCGGCACGGTCCCGACCGAGAAGGAGCAGGCCATGGAGGGTTAGTCTGAATGGTGGCTTTTGCCGCTTCCCGGTACGCGAGGAGGCCACCGTGACAGCCGAAGCCCTCCGGCCCGAGTTCCCACCGGCCGACGGCCGGTACCTGCCGATCGCCGCCCACGGGCTCATCGGCGACCTGCGCAGCGCCGCGCTCGTCGGCACGAACGGCACCATCGACTGGTACTGCTCCGGGCGCTTCGACGCCCCCAGCATCTTCGCCTCGATCCTCGACGCCGACCGGGGCGGCAGCTTCGAGTTGGCCGCGGACGTGCCCGCGCGCACCAAGCAGTTCTACTTCCCGGACACCAACGTGCTGATCACCCGGTTCTTCGCCGAGGACGGCATGGGCGAGGTGCAGGACTTCATGCCGGTGGTCGACGACTCCCACGAGGCCGACCGGCACCGCCTGATCCGCCGCGTGGTCTGCGTGCGGGGCGTGCTGCCGTTCCGGATGCGGGTGGCGCCGCGCTTCGAGTACGGCAGCGTGCCGCACACCGTCCACATGAACGGGATGCAGGCGCTCTTCGCCACCCCGGCCCAGACCCTCGCCCTCACCTGCTCGGTGCCGCTGGAGAACGACGGCCGGGACGTGTGGGCCGAGTTCAAGCTTTCCGAGGGCGAGACCGCCGTCTTCGCCCTGGACCAGGTCGGCGACGGTGTCGGCCCCCGCGGCTGCCCGCTGACCGAGGCGGAGGACCAGTTCGAGAAGACCGTGCGCTACTGGCGCCACTGGCTCTCCCAGTCGAGGTACCGCGGACGCTGGCGCGAGATGGTGCACCGGTCCGCGCTGACCCTCAAGCTGCTCACCTACGCGCCGACCGGCGCCATCATCGCCGCGCCCACCACCAGCCTGCCCGAGCGCATCGGCGGGGAGCGCAACTGGGACTACCGCTACGTCTGGATCCGCGACGCGGCCTTCTGCGTCTACGCGCTGCTCCGGCTGGGCTTCACCGACGAGGCCGAGGCCTTCATGAACTTCCTGTCGGACCGCATCTGCATGGGGGGACCCCGCTGCACCGCCGGCCCGCTGCAGATCATGTACGGCATCGACGGCCGCTCCGAGCTGCCCGAACGGGAGCTGGACCACCTGGAGGGGTACGCGGGTTCCGCACCGGTCCGGGTGGGCAACAACGCCGTCCACCAACTCCAGCTGGACATCTACGGTGAGCTCATCGACTCCCTGTACCTGTACGACAAGTGGGGCAAGCCGATCTCCAGCAGCCACTGGGACACCGTCTGCGAACTCGTGGACTGGGTCTGCGACAACTGGGACCAGCCCGACGAGGGCATCTGGGAGACCCGCGGCGGCCGCAAGAACTTCCTGTACTCGCGGGTGATGTGCTGGGTGGCGATCGAGCGCGGCATCCGCATGGCGAACCACCGCGGCCTGCCCGCCAACCGCGAGCGCTGGTACGGCGCCCGCGACGCCATCTACCGGCGGATCATGAGGAACGGCTGGTCGCAGGCGCGCGGCGCGTTCACCCAGAGCGAGGGCGAGGACGTGCTGGACGCGTCGGTGCTGATGATGCCGCTGTCCAAGTTCATCTCGCCGACCGACCCCAAGTGGCTCTCGACGCTCGACGCCCTCGGCAAGGACCTCGTCTCCGACTCCCTGGTCTACCGCTACGACCCCCTGTCGAGCCCGGACGGCCTGCCCGGCGACGAGGGCACCTTCTCCATCTGCTCCTTCTGGTACGTCGAGGCCCTCACCCGTGCCGGGCGCGAGGACGAGGCGCGCCTGGCCTTCGAGAAGATGCTCACGTACGGCAACCACCTCGGCCTGTACGCCGAGGAGATCGACCGCGCCGGCGAACTGCGCGGCAACTTCCCGCAGGCCTTCACGCACCTGGCCCTGATCAGCGCCGCCTTCAACCTGGACCGGGCGCTGGGCTAACCGCCCGTTCCGTGCCTGACCCACACGTTGGGCTCCACGTACACGGCGTGGTCGTGCGCGGTGTCGCAGTGCACGGGGACCAGGGCGCCGGGCACCTCGACGGCGCCGTCGCGGTCGAAGGGGAGCCCCGTCCAGCGCCGCCACTGGGCCAGCGTCCCGCTGACCGTCATGGAGGCCGGCGCGACCTTGACGACGACGCCGCCCGCCCTGACGTGCACCCGCAGCCAGGGGTCCTCGGGGAGCCCGTCCTCGCGCAGCAGGCCGACGTACTCGGTCATGGGGAGCCGTGGACGCAGGTGCTTGGCCGTGGGCCGGACCGGGGCGAGCAGCGCGTCGTGGCCCAGGTCCCGTGCGGTGTCGCGCAGCGCGGCCACCATGCGGTGCGACAGGCCGCGCCCCAGGTACCCGGTGTCGATGGTGATCTCCAGCGCGCTGACGGCCGTCGCCGGACGCCCGTCGCGCAGGTCGCCGTACGCCCACATCAGGACGCGGTCCCAGCCCTGGTCGGGCGTCTCCTCGCGGCCCTCGCGGGTGGCGTCGAAGGGGACGGCGAACCCGCGCGCCACGACGCGGTCGCCGTCGGTGGCGACGACGCAGTACCGCGGGAAGTCCTCGGCGACCCGGTGCAACAGGGCCCCGGCGACCGGGTCCTGGGGGACGAAGGCCGGCCAGTTCCCGGTGATCTCCCAGAGCCGGGGGACCAGGGCGGGGCGCTCGGCGAGCGGGGTGATGCGGAGGGTGCCGATGTCGTCGTTCACGAGGTGGCACCCTGCCAGACGCGCCACCGCCCCGGCATCCCGATTTCCCCTCAGGCCGCCCGGCTCACGTCCGAGCGGGCCACGTCCGAGCGGGCCACGACCGCGGCGGCGGCGCGACGGCCGGCCGCCACGGCGCCCCGGCCCCAGGTCCCGGAACCGGCGCCCCGGCCCACCGCGGTGAGCGGTACGGCGGCGAGGAGCAGCAGGCAGCCCAGGACGGCGCCCATCACCGGGAAGCCCAGCCGGGCGCCGAGCAGTGCGCCGGTCAGCGGTCCGCAGGCCACCCCGAGCGAGGACGCGGAACCGGCGTACACCGCCCAGCGGCCGCGCGGGTCGAGCGCGGCGGCCAGGCCGATCAGGTACGAGAGCACCACCGGGTGGACGGTGTTCCACAGCACCTCGCCGACCGCGAAGGCGACCGCGCCGCGGGCCGAGGCGCTGGCCGCCACGCACACGGCGATCACGACCGTGCCCAGGCCGACGGGCACCGCGCGCCCGATGCGGGTCCCGAGGGCCCCCGCGGCCACGACGCCGAGCAGCCCGCCCCCGAGGGCGACCGCGAACACCATGCCCACCGCGGCCTCCGACAGGCCCACGCGGTCCAGCCCGATGCGTCCGCTCACCCCCCACAGCGCGTTCTGGGCCAGTGACCAGCACAGCATCGACGCCGCGAGCACGCTCCCGGCGCCCGGGTGCGGCAGCGGCAGCCCGGTGTGCCGCGCCACGGCCGTGGTCCGCGGGCACGGCCGCGCGGGCAGCCGCCGGGTCAGCGGGAGGACGAGCAGGGCGGTCGCGGCGATGGCCGCGAACGGCAGGGCGTGGCCCCCGCCGAGCCGCGGCAGGACGAGGTACAGCGCCCCGGCCGTCGCCGAGGTGGTCAGCAGCGCGAGCACCGTGACCCGGTGGGGCTCCCGTTCACCGGCGATGCCGACGGCGGCCACCGCGGTCGACGTACCGGACCCGAAGCCGCCGGCGACGCAGCCGAGGACCACCAGGGGCACGTGGCCGGTGGCCGCGGCCGTCGTGAAGCCGCTCGCGATCAGCAGCAGGCCGTACCGGGCCAGCCGCGCCCGGCCGATCCGGTCGACCCGCGAGGCCAGCGTGAACCCGGCGCAGGCCGAGCCGAGCAGCAGCGTGCTGCCGACCGCCCCGGCCTGGGAACCGCTCAGGGCGAGACCGGTGGTGAGACGGCCGACGACGGTCGGCATGAGGTACGGCGCGAGGTAGCCGGCGCAGAAGAGCGCGACGAGCGGCAGCAGGGCGCGCGAGGGCGCGGTCCGCGAAGACATGGGCGTTCCTGGGTGAGGGACGGCCGAAGGCACGGCGAGCAGGTGGGGGGAGTGCGCCCATCGACGGACAGGAACGCGCGGAACCATGTGTATCAAGCAACGAGGCTCGGCGATAAGGGGGTATTCCCCGCTCAAACCTGCTGTTGCCGAATCGAGATCAAACGCTCGCGCGGAGCACACGCACACAGGTCTCGATGTCGCCCGTCGACAGGTGCGCGTAGCCGAGCACGAGCCGTACCAGGCCGTCCTCCTCCGCCTGCCCCGCGCCGGTCCCGGCGGTGTACGACGACAGCGGCCGCAGCGTCACCCCGGCCCGTGCCGCCCGCGCCAGGAACGCCGGCTCGGGGCCGTGGCGTTCGGGCAGCGTGGCCACGACGTGCAGGCCGGCCGCGATCCCCGACACCTCCGCGCCGGGGAAGTGCCGCTCCAACGCCCGCACGAGGACGTTCCGGCGCTCCCGGTACCGCCGCTGGCAGCGCCGCAGATGACGGTCGTACCGACCGGAGCGGACGAACTCGGCGAGCACCGCCTGCTCCGTCACCGGATTGCCCAGGTCCATCGTCCGCTTCCGCGCGGCCGCCTCCTCCGCGACGTCCGGCGGCGCCACCAGCCAGCCCAGCCGCAGGCCCGGTGCCAGCGTCTTGCTGACCGACCCGGCGTAGGCCACACGGTCGGGGGCCAGCCCCTGCAGCGCGCCGACCGGGGCCCGGTCGTAACGGAAGTCGCCGTCGTAGTCGTCCTCGACCAGCAGGCCGTCCACGCGCCGCGCCCACTCCAGCAGTGCGGCCCGCCGCCGCGGCGGACAGGCCGTCCCCGTGGGGAACTGGTGGGACGGCGTCACCACCGCCGCCCGGACGCCGGACGCCGCGAGCGCCACCGGGTCGAGCCCGTCCGCGTCCACCGGGACCGGCACCGCCGTCAGGCCCACGGCCGCGAACAGCGCCGCCTGCTCCGGGCTGCCCGGGTCCTCCACCGCCACCGACCGCACACCGCGCCCGGCGAGCACCAGCCCCAGCAGGGTCAGCGCCTGCGAGACACCTGAGCACACCACGAGCCGCCCCGGTCCTGCCGCCACCCCGCGCCGGCGGGCCAGCAGGTCGGCGAGCGCGCCGCGCAGTTCCGGCAGCCCGCGCGGATCGGGATAGCCCAGCGCCAGGTCCGGCAGCCGCCCGAGCACCCGCCGGTGCGCCGCCGCCCATGCCGCCCGGGGGAACAGCGCCAGGTCCGGCACTCCGGGACGGAAGTCCGCCGGACCGCCCCGCTCGTCCACGGCGGCCCCGTCCGGCACCGTGGCGACGGGCCGCGCCACGGCGCCGGCCACCCACGTTCCCGCACCCTGCCGGCTCAGCAGGTACCCCTCTGCCGTGAGCTGCGCGTACGCGTCCGTGACCAGCCCCCGTGACACCCCCAGATCCGCGGCCAGTTCACGGCTCGACGGCAGCGGCGTGCCCGCGGCGAGCCGCCCCGTGCGGACGGCCTCGCGCAGCGCCGCCTGGAGCACCCGGCCGCGTCGCCGGGCGGGCGCGGCGGCCGTCGGCAGCAGCAACTCCCATGCGGCCGTCCACGGACCGCCGCCTCCGCCGCCCCCACCACCCGTACCGCGCTCGCCGGCGTCCCCGCCCCCACTGGTCCCCGTAACCGTCATCGCATTGGACCTTAAACCGGACCGGCGGACCTTCCTAGCGTGCCTGGCATGGATCTCTCGTACCGCCGCGGGGCGCTGCTCGCGGCCCTCGCCTGCGTCCTGGTCGGCGGCTCCTTCACCGCGTCCGGGATCCTCGTCGGCTACCCCCACGCCGGGGGACAGGCACTGCGCTACGGCCTCGCCTTCCTGCTCCTGCTGCCCGTCGCCCGGCGCGGCGCCGGGCCCCGGCTCCGCGCGCTCGCCCCGCGGCAGTGGGCGCGGCTGGCGCTGCTGGCCGCCACCGGGATGGTGGCCTTCAACCTCGCGGTGCTGGGCGCCGAGCGCACCGCGGAACCCGCCGTGCCCGGGGTGCTGGTGGGCTGCGCGCCCGTCGTCGTCGCCGTCCTGGTGCCCGCCGTGGAGGGCCGGCGCCCCGCGACCCGGGTGACGGCGGCCGCCGTCCTGGTCGCGGCGGGGGCGTTCGTGGTGCAGGGCTGGGGCGCCACCGACGTCGCCGGGCTGCTGTGGTCGCTGGCGGCGCTCGGCGGCGAGGTCGCCTTCGCGGTGCTGGCCGTGCCGGTGCTGCGGCCGCTCGGCCCGAAGCTGCTGTCCGCGTGCGTGTGCGGCATGGCCGCGGCCGAGGCGGCACTGCTCGGCGTGGCCCTCGACGGCGCGGAAGCCCTCCCGGCGCCCACCGGCGCGCAGGCGCTGGCGCTGGGCTGGCAGGCGGCGGTCACCACCGTGATCGGCTTCGTCTGCTGGTACGCGGGCGTCCAGCGGATCGGCGCCGAGCGGGCCACGCTCTTCTCCGGGCTGATCCCGGTCTCCGCCGCGCTGACCGCGCCGCTCGCCGGCGTCGGCACGTACGGCACGGGGCAGCTGGCCGGCAGCCTGCTGGTCGCGGGCGGGGTCGCGCTGGGCGCGGGCGTGGGCCACGTCACACCCGGGGATCCGGAACGGGCGGGAACTCGCGCCCTGCGCCGGTAGTTCGACAGTTACGGGCCGCGTGCGGAGCGCCGGTCCGGCCAGCGGCCCCGACCGGGGGCCCCCGTCCCGGTCGGGGTCTTCATCGTGGGGCCGCGGGAGGCCGCATCGGCCCCCGCGGCCCACTGGGCCCTACTTGACCCCGAGCAACTGTTCGAGCGGGTCGATCGCGAAGTAGACGACGAAGAGCGCCGACACCGCCCACAGCAGCCAGTGCACCTGACGGGCCTTGCCCAGCACGGCCTTGAGCAGCACGAAGGCGATGAATCCGGCACCGATGCCGTTGGTGATCGAGTACGTGAAGGGCATCACGGCGATTGTCAGGAAGGCCGGGATGGCGATCTCGAAGTCGTCCCAGCCGATGTTCTTGACCTGGGTCATCATCAGGAAGCCGACCGCGACCAGCGCCGGCGCCGCCGCCTGGAGCGGCACGATCGTCAGCAGCGGGCTCAGGAAGAGCGCCACCGCGAACAGGCCGCCGGTGACCAGGTTGGCGAAGCCCGTACGCGCCCCCTCGCCGACCCCCGCCGCCGACTCGATGTAGGCCGTGTTCGACGACGAGGAGGCCGCGCCGCCCGCGACCGCCGCGGCACCGTCGATGAGCAGGACCCGGCCCAGGTTCGGGACCTTGCCCTCCTCGTCCAGCAGGCCCGCCTCGGCCGTGATGCCGACGACCGTGCCCATGGTGTCGAAGAAGTCCGACAGGATGAGGGTGAAGACCAGCAGCACCACCGTGATGAAGCTGACCTCGGCGAAGGCGCCGAAGAGGCTGAAGTGACCCAGCAGCCCGAAGTCCGGTGCGGCGAACACGTCGTCGGGCACCTTGGGGGTGGTCAGTCCCCAGCTCTTCACGTCCGCGACGGCGTCGACCACGATCGCCAGCACCGTCATGGCGACGATGCTGATCAGGATCGCGCCCTTCGCCTTCCGGGCCAGCAGGGCGATCGTCAGCAGCACCCCCAGGCAGAAGACGAGCACCGGCCAGCCCGACAACGCCCCGCTGCCGCCCAGTTGCACGGGCACCGTGGTGTTCGCGGCGTCCGGGATGCGGCTGACGAAACCGGCGTCCACGAAGCCGATGAAGGCGATGAACAGGCCGATGCCCACGCTGATCGCCTGCTTCAACGCCTGGGGTATGGCGTGCATCACCGCCTCGCGGAGCCCGGTCACCACCAGGACGCAGATGACCAGGCCCTCGATGACGATCAGGCCCATCGCGTCGTCCCAGCTCATCATGGGCGCGATCTGGAAGGCGACCACCGCGTTGAGGCCGAGGCCCGCCGCGATGGCCAGCGGCAGGTTGCCGCCGACGCCCATGACGATCGTCATGACCGCCGCCACCAGCGCGGTGGCGGTGACCAGTTGACCGGTCGACAGGACGTGGCCGAACTTGTCCTTCGCGCTCCCCAGGATGATCGGGTTCAGCACGAGGATGTAGGCCATCGTGAAGAAGGTGGCGAAACCGCCGCGCACTTCGCGGCCGAAGGTCGACCCGCGCTCCCCGATGCGGAAGTAGCGGTCCAGTGCGTTCTGCGGTGGTGGTGGCGGAGAGCCCTTCGCCACGTCGGTGGCCTGAGCGGACATGGTGCTCCTCGGGGTCGGTACGGCAACCGGATAAAGCTGCTGGAGGCTGGGGGGATTGTGTACGCCGGAACGCCCGCTCGGGTTTTGAATCCGTTTCCTTGTGTTAACGAATCGGCACCGCTGGGCGCCGCACCCGGACTCCGGCGTCGAAACCGGCACGCAGCGGCGTCCTGCCTGGACATGCCCTCCCGCCGTCCGGTGGGATGGGGACCGTGGGCGACCAGGACAGCGCGGCGGAGGAGTTCGAGCGGCACCGGCCCCTGCTCACGGGGATCGCGTACCGCATGCTCGGCCGTTTCGCCGACGCCGAGGACGTCGTGCAGGAGACCTGGCCGCGCTGGGCCGCCGCCGACCGCGCGACCGTACGCGACCCGCGGGCGTTCCTGGTGACCGCCACGACCCGGCTCGCCATCGACCGCCTGCGGCAGGTGCGGTCGCGCCGCGAGTCCTACCCCGGTCCCTGGCTCCCCGAGCCCGTCGCCACCGAATTCGGGCACACCGTGCCCGACGCCGCCGAACGCGTCGTCCTCGCCGAGTCCGTCTCGCTCGCCGTCCTCGTCCTGCTGGAGTCGCTCTCCCCGCTGGAGCGCGCCGTGTTCGTGCTGCGCGAGGCCTTCGCGTTCCCGTACGCGCAGATCGCCGCGGTCCTCGACAGGACCGAGCCCGCGGTACGCCAGCTCGCCGGCCGCGCCCGCCGCCACGTCGAGGACAAGCGCCCCCGCTACGACGCCGACCCCGCCGAGACCGCCCGGGTCACCGAGCGCTTCCTGGCCGCCGCGGTGGGCGGCGACCTCCAGGGGCTGCTCGCCCTGCTCGCCCCCGACGTGCGTCTGCTCGGCGACGGCGGCGGCGTGCAACGCGCCCCGCTCCGGGTCATCGAGACCGCCGGCAAGGTCGGCCGCTTCCTGCACGCCATCGCGCCCACCCCGATCGCCGAACCCGCCTTCGCCTTCCGCGAGGTGAACGGCGTCCCGTCGATCGTCGTCACTTCCCGCGGCCGCCCCCACACCGTGTTCAGCCTGGAGGTCACCGACGGCCTCGTCTCCACGGTCTACCTCCTCACCAACCCCGGCAAGCTCACCGGCGTCGCCACCGCGGCCCCCGTCCTCCGCGACAAGGGCAGGGCCTGACCGCCGGTCCCGCACGCGGCGGCGGTCCTCCCGCAGCCACGTCTCCGTGAACGGGAGGAGAAAGTAATGCGGGGGTCCAGAACATCAGGCCCGCCTCCCCACGGACTTCCCGCCGAGGCACTCCGACAGGCGGTTCGCCGCCGTCGCTTAGGGTGCCCCGGGGGCGGGGGCACCACGAGCGAAGCGAGGCGGGGAGCGGCTGTGCACGATCATCCGGAGGGCCACGAGGACGGGGCGCGCCTGGAGGCGGAGGGCGAAGTGGCCACGGCGCGCATCGCGCTGGCCGGGGGCGACCTCGAGCACGCCGCCCGGCACCTGGAGGACGCGCTGGCGCGTGACCCCGCGCTCCCCGAGACCCACGAGGCCATGGCCGAGTTCGCCGCGAGCGTCGGGGGCGCGGAGGCGGCGCTGACGTACTTCGCCCCCGAGGAGCGGGCGTTCATCGGCACCGTGGCCGCGCGCGGCCACCTCTGCGCGGTCGCGGGCCACTGGGACGAGGCCGTCGGCCTGCTCGCCCAGTGCGCCGGGCACGAGCCGCAGCGGCCCTGGCTGGACGTCGCGTGGCTGCGCCGCCCCGACATCGCGGACCTCGTCGCGCCGGACACCGTGGCCCGGGCGGCCGCGCGCGTCGCGCCGCAACTGCCCGACCCGGTGGAGGAGGAGCGGCGCGGCCCGCTGCTGCCGCTGCTCGACCTGGTCCGCGCGAGCGCCGCGCGCCACCCCGACCACACGATGCTGCTCTGGTGCGGTTCCACGCTCGCCCGCCGCATGGGCGGCTCCGAGGAGGCCGTGGGCTGGGCACGGCGCTCGTACGAGCTCGAACCCTCCCACCCCGCCGCGGTGATGCTCGGTTATGCGCTGCGCAGCGCCGGCCGCCCCGAGCAGGCGCTGGAGGTCTGGCAGCGCGAGGTCGCCCGCGACCCCTCCGACCTCGACCTGTACGTCGACGTCGCCGAGTTGCTGGGGTCGCTCGGCCGTCCCGCCGAGGGCGTGGCGTGGGCCGAGCGGGCGCTGGCCGCCGACCCCGCGCACCCCAAGGCGGGACCCGCGGTGCACGCGCTGCGCCACGCGGTGCGGCCGGACCTGCGGCACCTGGTGGCCCTCGCCGACCATCTGCGGGCCGAACCCGGACACGGCTACGCCGCGGACCTGCTCGCCCGGCTGAGCCAGGGGACGCCGTGGCTGAACTGGATACCCGGCGGCAACGAGGCCGTGGTCAGCCTGCTGCACCAGGCGCTCGGGCAGTCCGTGCCCGCGGACGCCGGACTGACGCTCACCGTCTCCGCCCTGGAGCCGCCGAGCGCGCTGCTCGCGCTGCGCGCCGCGTACCCGAACGCGGTCACCGAGATCCAGTCCGTGCCCGAGCCGGACCTGCGGATCGCCCCGCGCCCCGTCGAGGTCGCGCTCTGGGCCTACGAGGGCACCACCGCGCGGCCCGCCGTCCGTCCGCCGTCCCCGGAGGCGGCCGAAGCGGTGCGCCGCCTGGCCTGGCACGGCTGGCCGCACCTGGTCGCCGCCTACGACGACGCGGTGGCGCTCTCCGGGCTCGACCCCGAGGACCTGCTCGGCGTGCTGGTCCATCCGCCGGCCCCGCGCGAGGACGAGTTGGGCCGCGCGCTCTCCGCCCAGGCCCCCGACCTGTGGATACGGTGCGTGCAGGTGTGGGCGTGCCTGGGCCTGGCGCACCACCGCAGCGACGAGCCCTGGGCCGTCTCGCGGCGCCGTGCGCTCCTCGTGGACGTGCTGGACAACGCCGAGGACTGGGTGTGCGAGGCGGCCGCGCTCGCGATCGTCGCGACCGCCTGGACCGACCCCGCCGTGCGAAAGGACGCGGCAGAACTCGTCGGCCGCCGCCTGCTGGACGCCCTGGAGGCGAGGCGGAGCCGCGTCGTCACCCTGACCTGGTCGATGTGCCACCTCGCCCTCGCCACCCCGGAGCTGATCCCGCAGGTTGCCGCTCTCGCCACCGACGTGCTGCGCACGATCGACGCGGAGGACGACGCGGAGGCCGCCGCCCGGGAGTAGCGGGCGGCGCTACAGGCCGCCGGCGACGCGCAGCACCGCGCCCGTGGTGTACGACGCGTCCGGCGACATCAGCCAGGCCACCGCGCCGGCGACCTCGTCCGGCTCACCGGGCCGCCGCATGGGCACGCGGTCCGGATTGCGCCAGGGCCGCTCGGGGTCGCCCATCGCGGCGTGGATGTCGGTCACGATCATGCCGGGCTGCACGGAGTTGACGCGCACGCCGTCCGGGGCGAGTTCCTTGGCGAGGCCCACGGTCAGCGCGTCGACCGCCGCCTTGCTGGCGGCGTAGTGCACGTACTCCCCGGGGCCGCCGAGCGTCGCGGCACCGGAGGAGATGTTGACGATCGCGCCGCCCTGGCCGCCGTACCGGGTGGACATCCCCAGCGCCGCGCGGCGGGCGCACATGATCGCGCCCATCACGTTGACGTCGATCACCCGGCGCATGACCTCGACCGGGGTCTCGGTGAACCGGCCCAGCGGCCCCGTGACGCCCGCGTTGTTGACCAGGCCGGTCACCGCGCCGAGCTGTTCGCCCACGGTGTCGAAGAGCGTGTCCACCTGTCCGGCGTCGCTGGTGTCGACGCGCACCACGACGCAGCGCGCGCCCGCGTCCCGGACCTTGCGGGCGACGTCCTCGGCGGCGTCGGCGTCCTTCTCGTAACCGATGCCGACGGCGTGCCCCTCGCGGGCCAGCCGCAGCGCGACCGCCGCACCGATGCCGCGGCCGCCTCCGGTGACCACCGTGACCGGACCCATGCCAGCTCCCTCACTCGACGTGATCACGAACGCTACCAGCGCGCGAACGCCCCATGACGGGCCCATGACGGGCGCGAACACCTCGTGAACACCGCGCGACCGTGCCCGCCGGACGCGGCCGGGCCCCTGAGCATTGGTCTTGACCAAGTCGGAGGGCAGCTCTATCGTCGCCTAGTAGTGCAAGAACCTTTAATAAAGAGCCGTTCGGAAACAAGGCTGAACAAACCCCGGACGGCGTCAGGCCGATTGCGGAGGACAGGGTGGGGACCACGCAGCTCGAGAACGTGCCGGAGCCCAAGTACTGGCACCTCAAGACCGTCCTCATCGACGCCCTCGACTCCGAGTTCACGGTCGGTGAGATCCTGCCCAACGAGCGTGAGCTCGCCGCCCGTTTCGGTGTCGCCCGGGCGACCCTGCGCCAGGCCCTGGAGCAGTTGGAGCTGGAGGGCCGCCTGCAGCGCCGCCGCGGTGTCGGCACCACGGTCGCACCGCCGCGCGTGGGCGTCTCGGTCGGCCCGTCGAGCGGCAGCTGGCCCGGCGCCGCGGGTGACGCGTGGCGGACGGTGGGCTGCGTCGAGGCCGTCGCCCCCACCGCGGTCGCCGAGGTGCTGGGCACCGACGCCGACGAGGCGGTGCACACCGTCCGCCGGGTCCGCGCGATGGGCGGCCAGTCCGTCGCCACCGAGCTGCTCTACGTCCCCCGGGCCTCCGTCCCCGGCCTCGCCGGCGACCTGACGCCGGCCGGCCACGCCCCCGCCGTCCTGCGGGAGTTGCACGTCCTCGGGCTCGACGGCGACGACCGGGCCGTGGAGCTGGGCTCGGCCCGCGCCGAGGACGCCAAGCAGCTCGACCGGCTGCCCGGCGCCCCCGTGCTGGTCGTCACCACCCGTTACTTCAGCGGTGGACGTGTCGCGGCCGTTGCCGTCGCCACCTACCGCGCCGACACCTGCCGGCTGACCTTCGGCGACAGCGGCGCGATGGAGATCACCCACCACGGCCAGCAGCGGCACGCCGCCGCGTCGTGAACCCGGCTCCGGCGTCCGTGCCGCCCGGTCCGCCCGGTCCGCCCGGTCCGTCCGGTCAGTAGAAGCGGCCCGTGTTGGCGTCCTCGGCGCCATCACGGCCGGAGGGTGCGGGCAGCGGGTGCCCGGAGCAGCGGATGTCCCGGTCCCCGGTGGCGCCGGAGATCAGGTAGCGGTCGACGCGCGCGGTGACGCACTCGTTCCAGAAGCTGATCAGGCCGTGGGAGCCCCGCCCCTCCTCGGTGATCATCCGGGAGCCCGGCAGCCTGCGATGCAGTTCGACCGCGCCTTCGTACGGTGTGGCCGCGTCCCGCTCCGACTGGACGATCAGCACCGGCGGCAGCCCCGACCCGGGACGCGCCCCGACGTCCACCGCCCGCCCGCCCTGGACCGGCCACGAGGCGCAGGGCAGGTTCAGCCAGGCGTTCGCCCAGGTCTCGAAGGGACGCTGGCGCGCGATCCGTGAGTTGTCGCGGTCCCACACGCTCCAGTCGCGCGGCCATGCCCCGTCCGAGCACTCCACCGCCAGGTAGACCGCCTCGCTGTTCTCCTCGTCCTTGGCCTGCCCGGGGTCCGGGGCGGCCGCGTCGACGAGCGGGTCGTCGTCACCGTGCAGGTAGCGCGAGAGCAGATGGGCGAAGGAGGCCCAGCGCTGGTCGTAGTAGGCGGCCTGCACCGCCGCCGAGTGCAGTTCGCCCGCGCCCACCTTGCCGGCCGGGCGCTTGCCGAGCATCCGCATCGCCCGGTCGAAGCTCGCCTGCACGCGCCCGGGTGTCGCACCGAGGCCGTACACGCGGTCGTGCCCGGCGGCCCAGGTGCGCCAGTCCGCCCAGCGGCGCTCGAAGGCCACGTCCTGCGCGAGGTTGGCGCCGTACCAGACACCGCGCGGGTCGGGGTTGACGACGCTGTCGACGACCATGCGGCGCACGTGCGAGGGGAAGAGGGTGGCGTACACCGCGCCCAGGTACGTCCCGTAGGAGACGCCGTAGTAGTTGAGGCGCGGCTCGCCCAGGGCGGCGCGGATGACGTCGAGGTCCCGTGCCAGGTCCGCGGTGCGCATGTTCCGCAGCAGGGCGCCGCCTCGCGCGCCGCAGTTGTCGGCCGTGCGCCGGGCCTCCGCACGCTTGGCGGCCTTCACCGCGGCGGTGGGCAGTCGCGGATCGGGGCCGGGGGAGCGCTGGTGGCCCGCCGGGTCCTGGCAGGACAGCGGCGCGGAGTGGCCGACCCCGCGGGGGTCGAAGCCCACCAGGTCGTACGTCCTGGCCGCGGTCTCCCAGACCTTGCGGGTGACCGCGCCCACGCCGGGCCGGCCCACCGCCGGGAACCACAGCCCCGACGAGCCGGGGCCGCCCGGGTTGAACACCAGGGCACCCTGGCGCACCGAGGCCGGGCCCGCCGCGCGCAAGCGGCTCACCAGCAGGCCGATCGTCGCGCCGCCCGGCTCCGCGTAGTCCACCGGCACCCGGACGGTGCCGCACTGCACGGGCGCCTTGAGCCCGCTGTCGGCCGGGCACGCCCCGAAGACGATCCTGGTGGCCCCGGCCGTCCGGGCCGCGACCGTGGCCCCCGCCATCCGCAGCTGCTCGGCGACCAGGGGATCCGGGGAGTGCCCGGCGGCCGGGGCGGTCGCCGCGCCGGCCGCCAGCACCAGGGACACTGCCAGGACCACTGCTCGCCGCACGAGGGACGCCCTTTCGCCGGCCGCGCCCGCCGGCGCGGCACGCTCGCCGATGCGACGGATCGTCGGCTGGTCGGACAAACGGGCCAAGCAGGCAGGCCGGTGAGCCGCGGAATTTCGCCCGTATTGCCCTGGCCGGTGGTTCGCGTGGTCGGCGGTGGGGCGGGCCGGTGGGGGCCGGCCGATGGTGGTGCGGCCCGGCTCGCGTCGCGCGCTCAGCGGCCGAGCAGCGAGGTCCTGGCCACCGCGAACAACTGCTCCTCGACGTGGTCCAGCGCGAGCCGCAGGGCCCCCGTGGCCACCGCCTCGTGCCCCAGCGCCGACAGCGCCACCTCCGGCGGCCGCAGGCAGTAGCGCGCCAACTCCGTGCGCAGCGGCTCCAGTACGCCGTCCAGTCCGGCCGCCCAGCCGCCGATCACCACCAGTTCCGGGTCTATCGCCTGCACCAGCGCCGCCACGTCGTGCACCAGGCGCTGCAGGAACCGGTCGAAGGCCTCCCGCGCCTGGACGTCGCCCGACCTCGCGAGCGCGAACACCTCGGCCACCGCGGACTCGTCCAGCGGGTGCAGCGGTGTCCCCGTCGTGGACAGCAGCCGCTCCGGCCGGGCCTCCCGGCCCAGCAGGTGCAGCGCCCCGATCTCGCCCGCCGCCCCGCCGAAGCCGCGGTGCAGCCGGCCCCCGATCAGGGACCCGGCTCCGGGGCTCAGCCCCGCCAGCACGAACACCACGTCGTCGGTGCCGACGGCCGCGCCCTTCCAGTGCTCGGCGACGGCGGCGGCGTTCGCGTCGTTCTCCACCAGGACGGGGCAGCGGAACGACCGGCGCAGCCGCTCGCCCAGCGGCAGCCCCGTCCAGCCGGGCAGCGCCGTGCTCAGCCGGACCGCGCCGTCGGTCTCCACGATCCCCGGGCTGCCCACGCCGACCGCCCACAGGGTGCTGCGGGCCACGCCGGCCTTGCGCAGCAGCTCGGCGACGGTGCCGCGGACCCGCTCCAGGCGCTCCTCGGCCGGCAGGGTGTCGGCGACGTCGTGCGCCAGCGACCCCAGGACGCGACCGCTGAGGTCCGACAGCAACGTCCGGATCTCCCGGGCCCCGATCTCCACGCCCAGCAGGTGCCCCGCCTCCGCGTGGAAGCGGAACCTGCGCGCGGGACGCCCCTGCTTGCGCGCGTCACCGGGCTCCTGCGGCGCCTCCACCACCAGGCCCGACTCCGTCAGGCCCTCGATCACGCCCTCGACGGTCGGCCGTGACAGCCCCGTCGTCTGCACCAGTTCGGTCAGGCTCACGGCGGGCTCGCCGCGCAGCGCATGGAGCACCACCGCGGAATTGATCCGCCGGAGCAGGGACGGGTCCCCGCCGGTGAGCCGCCCCAACGTACGTCCTCCCAGCTTGCGCGCGTGTTGGCCGGATCGTACCCGTCCCGGCGGCCCGCGGCGAGTAGCTCCGGCACAGGGTTACTGACTCGATGTCAAGTGTCACAGGCGCGGGGTTTACTGGAGCCATGGACCTGCCCGGCCACGTGGCCGTCGTCGACGCGCTGCGCGCCCGCCCCTTCCCGGCGCGGCGCGAGCGCTGCGGCGCGGTCGACAGCGGCCCCGGCCACCACATAACGGACCTCCGGATCAGTGAGGACTTCTGGGACGCGGACGGGGACCCCGGGTACAGAGGGCAGGTCGAGGACGACATGGAGGCCGAGTGTCAGGCCCTGGTCGAGGTGCTCACCGAACGCTGGGGCGCGCCCGAGACGGTCGACCTCGCCGCCCACCTCGAACGCTCCTTCCACGGTGAGCCGGTTCCGCCGCCGCTGGACACCCTGTGCGGCTACGCCTGCGAGGCATGGGCCTGGCGCGTCGGGGACCGCTGGATAGGGGTGTGCGTCGGCCAGGGGGACCCTGAACTGCCCTTCCAGCTCATCGCCGCCGTCGGCGACGCCGCGGTCGTACCGTGACCGCGTCGCACTCCTCGACGCGGTCGCCGCACCCCCACTACCCTTTGTCCGCAACGGCCTGATGTGTCGTCATGCGCGACGATTCCCGCCCCGGGGCCCGGCACACACGGCGCGGACGGCTGACCCAGTGATTCCGGCGCCATGGCGCCGTGCCGTACCCGGGGGGCCGTCATGCCGAACCCGCACTTCCTCCACCGCGCCGCGCGAAGACTCCTCGCCGCCGCCTCCGCCCTGCTCCTGGGCGGCGCCACCGCCCTCGTCCTCGCCCCCGCGGCCTCCGCCGAGCCCGCCACCGCGGCCGGCTACCCCGCGGGGGCGGGCGCCACCCGCTACTCCGGGCTCGCCTTCGACACGTGCACCGCGCCGCCGCTCACCACGATCCAGGCGTGGAACGCCTCCCCGTACCGCGCGCTCGGCGTGTACGTATCGGGGGTCAACCGCACCTGCGCCCAGCCGCAGCTCACCGCCTCCTGGGTGACCTCCGTCGCCCGGCTCAAGTGGCGCCTGCTGCCCATACACAAGGGCCTGCAGCCGCCCTGCGGCGCCCGGCCCGGTGACGCCAAGATCAGCACCACCCCCGGCTCCGCGCGGACCGAGGGCACCAGGGCGGCCGGCGAGGCCGTCGCCGCGGCCAAGGCCCTCGGCATGCAGCCCGGCAGCGCCCTCTACAACGACATCGAGAACTACGCCCAGGACGACGCCGCCTGCCGCACCGGCGTCCTCACCTATCTGTCGGCCTGGACGAAGGAACTGCACCGGCTGGGCTACGTCTCCGGCGTCTACATGAACCTCAACCTCGGCGCCAAGCAGCTCGCCGACGTCTACGCCTCCGCCTCCTACGCCCGCCCCGACGCCCTGTGGATCGCCCGCTACGACGGCGCCGACACCCTCAAGGGCTGGACCGGCGTCGCCGACGCCAAGTGGCCCGTCCACCAGCGCGCGAAGCAGTACCGCGGCGGCCACGACGAGACCTACGGCGGCGTCACCGTGAACATCGACAACGACCGGCTCGACGCGCCCGTCGCCACCGTCGCCCTCGGCTACACGGTGACGAGCTCCACCGCCCTCAAGGCGCGCAGCGGCCCCTCGACGACCCATCCCGTCGTCACCACCCATGCGCCCGGCTCCGCCCTGCGCGTCGTCTGCCAGGCCCCGGGCCTGAAGGTGGGCACCACCTCCGTGTGGGACAAGCTCACCGACGGCACCTACGTCAGCGACCACTACGTCAGCACCCCGTCGGCCACGGGCTACAGCGCCCCCCTGCCCCGCTGCGTCCTGCCCTACCAGGTCACCGCGCCCGGCGGCCTCACCGAACGCAGCGGTCCCGGCACCTCCTACGCCGCCAAGGGCACCTCCCCGAACGGCGCGCTGGCCTGGGTCGTCTGCCAGAAGTCCGGATCCAAGGTCGGCGCCACCAAGATCTGGAACCGCCTCGACAACGGCCGCTACGTCTCCGACCACTACGTCGCCACGCCCGGCACGACGGGTTACAGCAAGCCGATCCCGCGCTGTTGAGCGGTCGGTGTGATCAGCGAGGTCTGCGAGGACGACGGTTCGGTCGCCCGTTTCGACCGGCTGCGGGCCTTCGCCGACCGGCACGGCCTGGCGCTCATCTCGATCGAGCAGCTGTCGAACGGGCCGCGCCTCGCGGACCCCGCGACGGTGTGACCGGATGAGCCGAGCGACGATCTTCGACCTGGACGACACGCTGGTCGACAGTGCGGACGCATGGGTCCGTGTCTGCGCGGCCTTCGCCGCCCGCCACGGTCACCGCTGGCGGGCGCAGGACACCGCCGCCCTGCACGGCAACGGCGGCTGGGCGGCGTACGTCGCCGGACTGTGCGGTGGCACGGCGAGCCCCGCCGAGGTGGTCCAGGCCTGCACCACCGCGGCGACCGGCGAGGTGGCCGCGGGCCGGGTCCGGGCGCTGCCCGGCGCCGTGGACCTGGTCCTCGAAGCCGGACGGCACGGCCCCGTGGGCCTGGCCACGGCCAGCCCGCGCCGCTTCGTCCTGGCGGTCCTCGACGGACTGGGCCTGACGGGACGGTTGAGCGCCGTCGTGTGCGGGGAGGACGTGGCCCGGGGCAAACCCGCGCCCGACCCCTACCTGCGCGCGGCGGCCGAGATCGGCATGCCGCCGTCCGGCTGCCTGGCCGTCGAGGACTCCCCGGACGGCATCCGCTCGGCGACCGCGGCCGGCATGCGCGTCCTCGCCGTCCCCCGCGGCGGCATGCCGCTGCCGCCCGACGTCGCCCACCTGCCCGCCGCCCAGGCCCCCACGACCGCCGCCGCCCTCCCGCTCCTGACCCGGCTGCTCGCGCCACGTCCCGGACCCCTGGTCCACGGGGGCACCCCGTGAGCGGCCTCCGGGACCGGGCGGGCGGTGTCAGGACGCGGCCCGGAGGGCGGCGTCCCACGCGCCGGGGCTGCGGTGGTGGTTCCGGTGCCCCGCGGACAGGACGAGGCGCAGCTGCGCCAGGTGCCGGGTGTCCGGGGAGAGTGCGAGCCCTGACAGCAGGGCGAGTGCCGCATCCGGGCGCAGGTCGCCGTGGAAGTCGTGGTACGAGGCCAACAGGCCCTTGAAGAGCGCCCCGTGCAGCGCGGGGAGGCATGCGGCCACGTCGTACGCCTCCTCCTTCACCGGCCAGGGCACCGGGCCCGAGCCGTCCAGCACTCGCCGGGCACGGAGCAGCAGGGCGGGGGAGGCGTCGTCCCGCAGGCGCTCCAGGTCACGCCCGAGGACCTCGGCGAAGGCCGTCGCGGCGGTGCTCCGGTCCTCGAACCAGTCGACCCACAGGGAGTAGGTGACGGGTTCGGCGTCCCGCTCCGCTTCCAGCCGCCGGCGGTAGCCATCCCAGAGCGCACCCGACGGCAAGGGGCCGTCCGGACCCCGGTCGGCCATGCGGATCTCGCAGGTCACCCAGTAGTCGTCGAGGAGGTCCAGCAGCCCGAACGCGAGCCGCACCTGGCCTTCGGCGTCCAGGTGTTCCTCGACGAAGACCTCGTAGGCCCGGGAGTGCGCGATCTCGTTCGTGGTGAACCGGCGGCCGGGGTGCTCGTCGTCGGTCCATGCGTCGTCACCGGCCTGCCGCACGCCGCGTGCGGCGAGCCAGCCCCGGGCCTCCTCCTCGGTCCCCGTACCCACGTGTGCATCATGCCTGCGACGCGTCGCGGAGGCGGCCGTATTCCTCCGTCATCGCCTGCGTCGACCAACCGGCGTTCAGGCCACTGGGGTTGGGCAGGGCCCAGATCCGGGTGCCGCCGACCGTGCGTTCCTGGGGGCCGATGCGGGCGCGGGGCTCGGCGAAGGCGACCCGGTAGGCGGTGACGCCCACGACGGCGAGCCAGCGCGGCTCGTGGCGCAGGACCCTCTCCGTCAGCAGCCGCCCGCCCTCCAGCAGTTCGTCGCGGGTCAGTTCGTCGGCCCGGGCGGAGGCGCGCGCGACGACGTTGGTGATCCCCAGCCCGTACGCCAGGAGTTCGTCCTGCTCCGCGGGGTCGAGCCGGCGCGGGGTGAAGCCGGAGGCGTGCAGCACGGGCCAGAAGCGGTTGCCGGGGCGGGCGAAGTGGTGACCGGTGGCGGCCGACATCAGCCCGGGGTTGATGCCGCAGAAGAGCACCCCCAGGCCGTCCGCGATCACGTCGGGGATGACGCGGTCGCGGGCGGCCTCCAGCTCGTCCTGGGTGGGGCGGGTGCGCCCGACCGTGGTCAGAGGATGGCCCCGGGGGTGTAGGCGGCCGCCTGCGGGTGGCGCTCGGCGACCTCGCCGACCCGGCGTACGACCTCCGCGACCTGGTCCGCTGCCGCACCCGTGAAGGAGAGGCGGTCGGCCATGAGCGCGTCCAACTGGGCGCGGTCGAGCGGGATGCGCTCGTCCTCGGCGAGCCGGTCCAGCAGCTCGTTGCGCTCCACGCCCTTCTCGCGCATCGCCAGCGCCGAGGCGACCGCGTGCTCCTTGATGACCTCGTGCGCCAGCTCGCGGCCGACGCCGGCCCGCACCGAACCCATGAGCACCTTCGTCGTGGCGAGGAACGGCAGGTAGCGGTCGAGCTCGCGGGCGATGACGGCCGGGAAGGCGCCGAACTCGTCGAGGACCGTCAGGAAGGTCTCCAGCAGGCCGTCGAAGGCGAAGAACGCGTCCGGCAGGGCGACCCGGCGCACCACGGAGCAGGAGACGTCGCCCTCGTTCCACTGGTCGCCGCCCAGCTCGCCCACCATCGACGCATAGCCGCGCAGGATGACCGCCAGGCCGTTGACGCGCTCGCAGGAGCGGGTGTTCATCTTGTGCGGCATGGCCGAGGATCCGACCTGGCCGGGCTTGAAGCCCTCGGTGACCAGCTCGTGGCCGGCCATCAGGCGGATCGTCTTGGCGAGCGAGGACGGCGCGGCGGCCAGCTGCACCAGCGCGGTGACGGCGTCGTAGTCCAGCGAGCGCGGGTAGACCTGGCCGACGGAGGTGAAGACCTCGGAGAAGCCGAGGTGCGAGGCGATCCGCCGCTCCAGCTCGGCGAGCTTGGCGGTGTCGCCGCCGAGCAGGTCGAGCATGTCCTGCGCGGTGCCGACCGGGCCCTTGATGCCGCGCAGCGGGTAGCGGCCCAGCAGGTCCTCGACCCGAGCGAAGGCCACCAGCAGCTCGTCGGCCGTGGTCGCGAAGCGCTTGCCGAGGGTGGTGGTCTGGGCGGCCACGTTGTGCGACCGGCCGGCCATGACCAGCTCCGCGTACTCGGCGGCGAGCCTGCCGAGCCGGGTCAGCACGGCGACGGTGCGGTCGCGCACGTGCTCCAGGGAGAGCCGGATCTGCAGCTGCTCGACGTTCTCGGTGAGGTCGCGCGAGGTCATGCCCTTGTGGACGTGCTCGTGCCCGGCGAGGGCGTTGAACTCCTCGATGCGCGCCTTGACGTCGTGCCGGGTGACCTTCTCCCGCTCGGCGATCGACGCCAGGTCGACCTGCTCCAGCACCCGCTCGTAGTCCGCGAGGGCCTGCTCCGGCACCTCGATCCCCAGGTCCTTCTGGGCCCGCAGCACGGCCAGCCACAGACGGCGCTCCAGCACCACCTTCTGCTCGGGGGACCACAGGGTGGCGAGCTCCGCGGAGGCGTAGCGGCCGGCCAGGACGTTGGGGATGCGGGGCTTGGAAGTCACGTAGCGAGATTCTACTGCGCGTCGGCGCAGGTCAGCGCCCCGCACCGGTCTATGCGCGTAGCGCCGTGGGGGCCCGGGAGTGCCCGGGGGGTACGCGGGCTGGGTCCGTTCGTCGCCGGACCGACCACCGAGGGCCACCCGGAAGGCTTACGGCGCCCGATAGGCCTGGCGGAAGGCCCGGGGCCCGCGCGACCTCCAGCCCGCCCGCCTCCCCGGCGGCAACGCCCGCCCCGGGCGGTCCCGGCGGTGCTGACGTCCGGACCTGGCACGACTGCCGGTCATCCGTCCGGCTCGGCCCGCGCGAGCTGGTGGAGATCGCGCCAAGCAGGCGCCCTGGTCGGTGGTCGACGGCAAGTTAGGTCATGCGCATGCCGTCATGGCCGAATGCGATCTAGTCGCCGGACATGATCCCCATAGCGTTTCCCCGACCCGGATCCGCAGATGAGGGGAGGGCACATGCGCGACATCGGATGGCCGGCGAACGACATCCAGTGGGGCTCCTACGACATCAACTGGTAGACCCCGCACATGACGAAGGCGCCCCGCCGTCCCGTGGGCCGGCGGGGCGCACCCGCGGGCCGGGCCGTGGCCAGGTGTTCCCGCATTGTTGCCCGCGGCGGAACGGACGGACGGGGGCTCGTCGGACCTCTTGCCGTGGCGCCGCCGGGGCCCGCTCAGAGCTCGAACGGCACCAGTTCGGCGCGCTTGGGCGGCAGGCCGTCGCCGGAGGAGCGGCCGGTCAGGCGGCGGCCGATCCAGGGGACGAGGTGCCGGCGCGTGAAGCGCAGGTCGGCGGCGCGGCGGGCGGGCCACGACAGGGGCACGTACGTGGGGAGCGGCTCGGTCCAGTCGAACTGCGGGGTGTGGCCGAGGGTCTGCCAGACCGCCTCGGTGACGCGGCGGTGGCCCTCGCCGTCCAGGTGCAGCCGGTCGTCCGCCCACAGCCGCGGGTCGCCCAGCACATGGGCGCCGTACAGGTCCACGACGAGCGCGTCGTGCCGGGCGGCGAGGTCGTCGACGAAGCCGAACAGCTGCTCCATGCGGGGCAGGAATCGGGTCGCGACCGGGCCCCGGCGGGCCGGGCTGCGCATCAGCACCAGCTGCCGGCAGTTCGGCGCCAGCCGCTCCACCGCCTCCTCCAGCAGCGCGCACACCCTCGCCACGTCGCACTTGGGGCGCAGCACGTCGTTGAGCCCGCCCACCAGGGTCACCAGGTCGGCCTCCATCGAGGCGGCGGTCTCCACCTGCTCGTCCACGATCTGCTGGATGAGCTTCCCGCGTACCGCCAGGTTGGCGTAGCGGAAGCCCGGCGCGTGGGCGGACAGGCGCCCGGCGAGGAGGTCCGCCCAGCCCCGGTAGGAGCCGTCGGGGAGCGCGTCGGACATGCCTTCGGTGAAGGAGTCGCCGAGCGCGACGAAGCTGGTGTGGGTGGCGTTCATCTGCATGGCGCGCGTGATCCTACCGGCCCCGCGGACCGTCGCTTCAGGCGGCCGGTGCGTGGCCCACGAGCTCCTTCAGCACGTCCTCCATGGTGACCAGGCCGATGCCGCGGCCCTGGTCGTCGACGACCGCCGCCAGGTGCGCGCCGCTGGCCCGCATCGCCGCCAGGACGTCGTCCAGCGGGGTGGCCGCGACGACCCGGGTGATCCGGCGCAGGGCGCCCCGCGGGAAGGGCTGGTCGTGGCGGCTGGGGCCGAGGGCCAGGGCGTCCTTCACGTGGAGGTAGCCCAGGATGCGGCAGGCGTCGTCGGTCACGGGGAAGCGCGAGAACCCGGACCGCGCGGCCAGGCGCTCCAGCCCCGCCGGGGTTATCCCGAAGCGGGCGGACACCACGCGCTCCCACGGGACGACGACCGCACGGACCGGGCGGCGGCCCAGTTCGAGGGCGTCCTGCAGGCGGATCGCGGCGCGCTCGTCCAGCAGCCCGGCCTGGCCGGCGTCGGTGACCATCCGGGCCAGCTCGTCGTCCGAGAACACCGCCGCGACCTCGTCCTTCGGCTCGACCCGCAGCAGCTTCAGCAGCCCGTTCGCGAAGGCGTTGATCGTGAAGATCACCGGGCGCAGCGCCCGCGCCAGGGTGACCAGCGGGGGACCGAGGACGAGGGCGGTCCGCTCCGGGGCGGCGAGCGCGATGTTCTTCGGCACCATCTCGCCGAGCAGCATGTGCGCGTACGTCGCCAGGGTCAGGGCGATCGCGAACGACAGGGCGTGGATGGCGCCCTGCGGTACGTGCAGCAGGTGGAAGAGCGGCGCGAGCAGGTGCTCGATGGCCGGTTCCGCGACGATGCCCAGCACCAGGGTGCACAGCGTGATGCCCAGCTGGGCGGCGGCCATCAGGGGCGACAGGTGCTGCAGACCCCACAGCACGTGGCGCGCCCCGCGCTCCCCGGCCTCCGCGCGGGGCTCGATCTGGCTGCGCCGGACGGAGATCATCGCGAACTCGGCGCCGACGAAGAAGGCGTTCACGACCAGGGTCAGCGCGCCGATGAACAACTGCAGGAAGATCATCGCGCACCCGCCGTCCCGTCGTCCGCGTCCTGCGGGGCGAGCCCGTTCTGCGCGCGCGGCGCCGGCGAGATCAGCCGTACGTGCGCCGCACGGTGGTGCGAGTCGTCGGTGACCTCGACCATCCAGCCGTTCACCTCGACGGTGTCGCCGGTGGCGGGGATCCGCCCGAGCCGCTCGGCCACCAGGCCGGCCAGTGTCTCGTAGGGGCCGTTCCCGGCCCGCAGGCCGATGTGCGCGAGCCGGTCGGTCCGCACCGCGCCGTCGGCGTCGTAGACGCGGCGGCCGGTGCGGTCCTGGTGGATGAAGGCCAGGTCGGGGGTCTCCTGCGGGTCGTGCTCGTCGCGGACCTCGCCGACGACCTCCTCCACGATGTCCTCCAGGGTGACGACGCCCGCGGTGCCGCCGTACTCGTCGATGACGACGGCCATGCTCATCGAGCCGGAGAGCCGGTCCAGCAGCCGGTCCACGCCGAGCGTCTCGGGGACCGGCACCGGCTCCCGCAGCAGCGGGGTGATGGGGTGGCCCTCGCGGCGTTCGTAGGGCACGGCCAGGACGTCCTTGATGTGGACGATGCCGATGACGTTGTCCAGGCCGCCGCGGTGCACGGGGAAGCGGGACAGCCCCGTGGCGCGGGTGATGTCGGCGACGTCCTGGCAGGTGGCGCCCTCCTCCAGGGCGACCACCTGGACCCGGGGGGTCATCACGTTCTCGGCCGTCAGCCCGGCCAGGCTCAGCGTCCGTACGAACAGCTCGGCGGTGTCGGCCTCCAGCGCGCCCGCCCGGGCGGAGTGCCGGGCGAGGGCCACCAGCTCCTCGGGGCTGCGGGCCGAGGCGAGCTCCTCGGTGGGTTCCATGCCCAGGCGGTGCAGCACACGGTTGGCGGTGTTGTTCAGGTGGCGGATCAGCGGGCCGAAGGCGGCGGTGAAGACGGTCTGCGGCGGGGCGACGGCCTTGGCCACCGGCAGCGGCCGGGAGATCGCCCAGTTCTTGGGGACGAGCTCGCCCACCACCATGAGCACCACCGTGGACACGCCGGTGCCGAGCACCAGGCCCAGCGACGCGGCCCCGGCGGCGGACATCCCCAGCGCGCGCAGCGGGCCGGCCAGCAGCTCGGCGATGGAGGCCTGCGCCAGCATGCCGATCACCAGGCCGGTGACGGTGATGCCGAGCTGGGCGCCCGACAGCTGCACCGTCAGGCTGCGCACGGCCCGCAGGGCCGCGGAGGCACCGCGCTCGCCCGCCTTCTCGGCCCGTTCCAGGTCGGTGCGCTCGACCGTGGTCAGGGAGAACTCCGCGGCGACGAAGACGGCGCAGGCCAGGGTCAGCAGCAGGGCGACGGCCAGGAGCAGCACTTCGGTCATCGGGACACCTCGGTCCCATGATCGGTCAGGCCGGGGTGGACCGCGCGCTGCAGGCGTGGGCGACGGGAAGGGAGACGTGACGGACTCGCAGGGTCGTCCATACGCCCATCGTAGGAAGCGCGGGCGCAACGGACAGCCCGGGAACGCGGCCAGGGAGGTGCGCCCCGGACCCGCCCGGCGCGCTACCGGGTGCGCTGGAAGGGCTTGGTCCAGCGGCGCCAGTGGTGCTCGGGCGCGTAGCCCGCCGAGCGCCAGGCGTGGTGGGCGCGCTCGTTGCGCTCCAGCACCATGGCGTCGCCACGCCGGCCGCCCAGCGCGGTGAAGCGCTCCTCGGCCGCCGCCAGCAGGGCCCGGGCGATGCCCTGCCGCCGCCGCTCGGGGTGGACCGCCAGCCGGTACAGATGGCAGCGCCAGCCGTCGAAGCCGGCGATGACCGTGCCGACGAGCACGCCGCCGTCCTCGGCGAGCAGCAGGGCCTCGGGGTCGCGTGCGATCAGGCGCGCCACGCCCTCCGGGTCGTCGCTGACGCTGGTGCCCTCGGCGGCCGTCTTCCAGAAGTCCAGCACCCGTTCGGCGTCGGCCGGTACCGCGTTGCGTATCCCGAGATCGTCCATGAGGGTCAGCCAACCATCCTCCAGGCCCGGGCGGCGAGCGTATGACGCCTCCCCGCGCTCTTCCCCGCGCTCCTACCCGTCTTACCCGTGCACTTCCTCGTGCCCTTCGCCTGCTTCGTCGCGGCGCAGCTCCTCGATCACCGGGGCGAACGCCTCCATCGAGGGTTCCAGCACCGTGACGTAGCTGAAGCCGAAGCGCTCGCGGCCCCGCCGCAGCTGCTCCGCGATCTCCGCGACCGTGCCGACGAGCAGCGTCGGCAGGTCGAGCAGCTCCTTCTCGTCCAGGTGCGGCGCGTGCGGGGCGAACTCCCCGGCCGCCGCCCCGCGGTCCTCGGTGATCACGACCCGCTGGACGAGGACGTTGAACTCGGGGTCGGTGCCGTACGACGTGGCGAAGCCGCGCGCGGTGGCGACCCGCTCCTCCACGGTCGTGGCGGACAGCAGCCGCAGCGTGCCGTCGTCCTTGGCCGGGTCGGCCTCGGCGCCGGTGAAGGCGACGACGGCCGCGTGCCGTGCCGCGAGGCGCAGCATGCGCGGGCCGTTCCCGCCCAGGAGCAGCGGGGTCAGGGGCGCACCGGCGCCGTCCGTTCTGCCTGATCCCGTTCCGTCCGTTCCCGTTCCGTCCGTGCCGTGCGGCCCCGCGAGCAGCCCGGTCAGCGCCTCGACGGTGCGTTCCAGGTGGTCGACCCGGTCGCGGGCGGTGCCGTAGGCCAGGCCCGCGCGTTCGGACTCGGCGCGCACGTACCCCGCGCCGAGGCCCAGCTCCAGGCGGCCGCCGGTGAGCCGGGCGGTGGTGGCGACCTCGCGGGCGAGCAGGACCGGGTTCCAGAACGCGGCGTTGAGCACGAAGGTCCCCAGCCGTGGGCGCCGCGTGGCGTTCGCCGCCGCGACCAGCGAGGGGAACGGCGCGGGCCAGTCCAGGTGGTCCGGCACCTGGAGGACGTCGTAGCCGAGTGCCTCCGCCCGGCGGCACTTGCGCTCCCACGCGTCGCCCTGCGTGGGCTCGAGCAGATTCACACCGAACCGGAACCGTCGTGCCATGACCGCCCCCTCGTCCCGACCCTTCCGCCGGTCAACGACCTTCCCCGCCCGCGGGTCGCTCACTCGTGGGCGATCGCGGCGAGGACGTTCATCCTGGAGGCGCGCAGGGCCGGCAGCAACGCCGCGACCAGGCCGACCACCACCGAACCGGCCATGACCGCCCCCACCGTGGTCCACGGGACGGTGAACGCCCGCATGCCCTCCAGCGCCAGCACCTCGTGCGTGACCACGCCCCAGACCAGCCCCAGGGCGAGCCCCAGCACCGCGCCGAAGACCGCGATCACCACGGACTCCAGCCGGATCATCCGGCGCAGTTGCAGCCGCGACAGACCGATCGCCCTGAGCAGCCCGATCTCCCGGGTGCGCTCGATCACCGACAGGGCGAGGGTGTTGACGACCCCCAGCACGGCGATGATGATCGCCAGGCCGAGCAGGGCGTACACCAGGTTCAGCAGCACGGAGATCTGGGTGCGCACCAGTTGCTTGTAGTCGGCCTGGTCACGGACCTCCACCTGCGGGTACGGCTTGAGAGCCCGTTCCAGGTTCGCGCGTAGCGTGGGCTTGTCGGTGCCGGGGGCGGCGTTCACGTAGAGCGCGGCGTCCTGGCCGCGGGGGAGGAACCGCTCGGCGGTGGCCAGGCCCATGGTGAGGGTGGCGTCGTCCCCGAGCAGGGTGCTCTGGCTGGTGGTCAGCGCGCGCAGGGTGAACGTCGTGGAGCGGCCGTCGACGAAGCGCACGGGGATGCGGCTGCCCACGCGCAGCCCGTGGTGGGCGGCGTACGCCGCGGAGAGCGAGAGGCTGTCGCGGGCCAGGGCGTGCGCCGTGTCGCCCGCGGCGTAGTCCAGGTTGAGCGCCCGGTCCGCGCCGGGGCCGATCGCGGTGCCCGTCAGCTTGGTCGTGCGGTGGTCGGGCAGGGTCATCAGGACGGAGACGTAGCGCACCCGCACCACCTCCCCGGCCCCGGGCACCTTCCGGACGCGGTCGGTGATCTCCGGGGAGAAGGGCGCGAAGTGGTCGCCCTGCACGACGTAGTCCGCGCCCAGGGCCTTGTCGATCTCCTGGTCGAAGGAGCTCGCCATCGACGTGCCGGCGATGGACATGCCGGTGACCAGGGCCAGCCCGATCATCAGCGCGCCGGCCGTCGCACCCGTGCGGCGCGGGTTGCGCAGCGCGTTGCGCTGGCTCATCCGCCCCACAGGACCGAACACGTGGGGGAACGCCCCGCCGAGCACCCGGATCACCGGCCGTACCAGCAGCGGCCCCACGACCACCGCCGCGATCAGCGAAAGACCGATGCCGATCCCCAGGAACGTCGCCGCGTCACCGGTGCTCCCGGCCACCGCCGCCCCGGCCAGCGTCCCCGCGGCCACCAGCGTCGCGACCGCGCCGCCCACCGCCCGCGACCGCAGGCTCCGCCCGCTCCCGGCGACCTCGGCGTCGGACAGCGCGGCCATGGGGGAGACCCGTGCCGCCCGGCGCGCCGGCAGGTAGGCCGCGACCAGCGTCACCAGCAGACCGACGGCGTACGCGGCGACCGGCACGCGCCAGCGGATGACCATCTCGGCGGCGTCGATGTTCATCCCGAACACCCCGAGCAGCCGGAAGAGGCCCGCCGCGAGTCCGACTCCGCAGACCAGGCCGACGGTGGAGCCCACCGCCCCCAGCAGCAACGCCTCCACCAGCACCGACCGCCGCACCTGTCCGCGGTCCGCCCCGAGCGCGCGCAGCAGGCCGAGTTCCCGGGTGCGCTGGGCGATCAGCATCGAGTAGGTGTTGACGATCAGGAAGACCCCGACCAGCACCGCGACCCCGGCGAAGCCCAGCATCACGTACTTGATCACGTCCAGGAAGGTGGCCAGGCTCTCCACCGCCGACTTCGCCTGCTCCGCCTGGGTCGTGTACGTGTAGCGCGGACCGAGCGCGGCGGCGATCCGCTTCTTCAGCACGTCGTCCGAGACCCCGGGTGCGGCGTCGGCCTGCACCGAAGTCGCGACACCGGTCCGGCCCAGCAGGCGGGACTGCGAGGTGGGGGTGTCGACGAACAACAGGGCGGCGCCCGGATTGGTCGTGGTGAAGGTGGCGATGCCCACGAGCCGGACCGAGAACGCGCCCGGCTGTGCCAGCACCCGCAGCCGGTCGCCGATCTCCAGGTGACGCTTCGCCGCGGTGTCGGCGTCGATCAGCGCCTCGTCGGGGCCGTGCGGCGCGTGCCCGCTGGTCAGCCGGACGGGACTGCGCGGGTTCCCCGACCAGTTGGTGGCCACGGTGAGGGCGCCGGTGGTCGGCTCCACCGGCCGGCCCTCCGCGTCGACGACGGTGGTGTTGTGCACGGTGACGTCGATCCGCGCGTCGGCGACGCCCCGTACCGCCTTCACCCGGTCCAGCAGGGACGCCGGCAGGGTGCGCACCTGGCCGGAGGCGAACTGCTGGTCCTCGCTGAAGGCCTCCGGGGGGCCCACCGTCACATCGGCGGCCGTCGAGGCGAACAGGCGGTCGAAGGTGCGGTTGACGGTGTCGGAGAAGATCATGCTGCCGGTGACGAAGGCCACCGACAGCAGGACGGCGAGCGCGCTGAGCAGCAGCCGGCCCTTGTGGGCCAGGAAGCTGCGCAGCGTCGCCCGGAGCATTTCGCCGGTGCCTAGCCGTGCTTGCGCAGCGCGTCGAACCGCTTGAGCCGTTCCAGGACGCCGTCCGCGGTGGGCCCGTGCATCTCGTCGACGATCCGTCCGTCGCCCAGGAAGAGCACCAGGTCCGACCAGGCCGCCGCGGTGGGGTCGTGGGTCACCATCACCACGGTCTGGCCGAGGGCGTCCACGGCCTCGCGGAGGAAGCCGAGCACCTCGGCGCCCGCCTGTGAGTCGAGGTTGCCGGTCGGCTCGTCGGCGAAGATCAGCTGCGGCCGGGAGGCCAGGGCGCGGGCGCACGCCACACGCTGCTGCTGCCCGCCCGACAGCTGCGCGGGACGGTGCCCCAGCCGGTCGCGCAGGCCCAGGGTGTCGATCACCCGGTCCACCCACTCCCGGTCGGGCCTGCGGCCGGCGATGTCCATGGGCAGCGTGATGTTCTCGGCCGCCGTGAGCGTCGGCAGCAGGTTGAACGCCTGGAAGACGAAGCCGACCTGGTCGCGGCGGAGCCGGGTCAGTTCGCGTTCCGCCAGACGGGTGATCTCGGTCTCGCCGATCCAGACCTGCCCCGAGGTGACCGAGTCCAGCCCCGCCAGGCAGTGCATGAGCGTGGACTTGCCGGAGCCGGACGGCCCCATGACGGCGGTGAAGCGGCCGCGGGCGATCTCCACGTCCACCGCGTCCAGCGCCACGACCCGTGTCTCGCCCGTCCCGTACGCCTTCGTCAGCGCGGTCGCCCGCGCGGCGGGCTCCGCTCCCGCCTCGATGCCCTCTGTGTCCGCTGCCGTCCATGTCGACACGCTTGCCCCCCAAGATGAGGAAGTGCGTACTTGTCCGTATGCGACCCGAGCGTAGGTCGTCGGGTGCGGTGCCGCATCGTCCCCGAGGGTGAGCGCCGGGGGCGCGCGGGCGGCCGCCGTGCGACCGCGAGTTCGTCCGGCCGAAACCGGCCGGCCGTCCCGGTACGTCTGTAGGTGCACCCGGGCAGGGCACGGTGTGGCCGGGTGGGGGACGAGGGCCAGTACCGAGGGGGGACCGAATCGATGGTGCACGCACGTATCCGGACCGGGTCCGGTGACCGCAGGCGCACGCGGGCCTGGGCGGTGGCGCCCGTGGTGGCGCTGCTGGCCCTGGCGCTCCAGGGGTGCCAGGACCCGGCTGCCGACGACGCCGGCGACGAGCCGTCCGCGACCGCGCCGGGCACCCCGGGCGCGGCGGGGTCGTCCGCGGCGTCCCCGGGGCAGCCGTCCGCGTCGTCGCCGGGCGGGACGGCCGGCGACCCGTGCGCCCTGGTGACGCAGGAGGAGGCCGAGCGGCTCGCCGGTACGGCCCTCGAACCCGGTCAGGACCTGGAAGGGACCTGCACCTACCCCGCACCGGAGTCCGGCCCGACGGCCCAGGTCGAGGTCTTCGCGGGGGAGTCGGGGAAGAACTACTACGACGCCGAACGCGGGCTCGGCCACGAACTGAAGCCGCTCGACGGCATCGGCGACGAGGCCTGGCTGGAGGACGGTTCGGTCTTCCTGCGGGTGTCCGGGCAGTGGGTCGCGATCCGGCTGGTCCGCAACGAGGAGCCGTCCCGGTTCGACGAGCCGCTCGAGGAACTGGCGCGCACGGTGGCGGGCCGCCTCTGAACGCGCTCCCCGTGCCCCCCCGGGCCCCCCGTGCCCCCCGGGCCCCCCGTGCCCCCCGGGCCCCCCGTGCCCCCCGGGCCCCGTCGGGCCCCGGGGCGCACGGGCCCAGGGCGGATGCGCCCGGGAGCCGCTTGTCACTGCTAGTGCATCGGCGCTAGCTTGAGGGTATGGCCAAGACGCAGTTGAACGTGCGGGTGGACGAGACCACCGCCGCGGCCGCCCGCGAGCGGGCCGCGCAGCGGGGCGTCAGCGTCAACCGGTACATCGAGGAACTCGTCCGGAAGGACGCGGGGGAAGCGGGCCGCAGCTTCGTCGAGGCCGCCGCCGACTTCATGCAGCGCTACGAGTCCGTCTTCGCCGAGGAGTTCGGCACGGAGCGCGAAGGACGCCGTTGACCCTGCAGATCGACCTCGCCTGGCTGCTCATGGTCGCCGAGCGCAACACCCCCGGTGACCCCCAGGTGACCGACTGGGGCGCCCTCGTCGCCGCGGTCGGCCGCCACCAGGCGGAGATATTCGGCGTCCCCGTCTACGCCGACCCCCACGAGCGCGCCGCGTGCCTGCTGCAACTGCTGGTCCACGTACCGGCCCTGGAGCGGTCCAACGCGCTCTTCGCCTCCGCGGTCGCCTACGCCTACCTGGTGGCCAGCGGCCTGAAGGTCGCCACGTCCCCTGAACGGGTGCGCGACCTGGCCCGGCTGGTCAAGGGCGGCACCGCCGACGTGCACGAGATCGCCGACGAGCTGCGCTCCTGGTGCGTCTGAGGCCCGGCCGCAGACCGGGTCGGCCGTCGTCAGGCATCGGCCTCCTGGTGCAGTTCGAGGCTGACCAGAAAGTGGATCACGGCGTCCACCCACGGAGCCGTCGCTGCCCCGGCTGTTTCCCCGTCCAAGCTCCTGGCGAGCGAGTCGAGCAGCGCCGCGGCGGACTGGAGCCCGGTACGGCGGAGTCCTGCGGCCGCCCCTGCGAGCCGGTCGCGAGCCGAAGGACCGCGGCCGCGCAGGCCGCTGTGCGCGATGTCCGCGAGGGCGGACAAGCCCGATTCGAGTGCCTGGGCGATCGGGTCGGAGGTGCGCGGAGCAGCCTCGGCGAGTGCACCCGTGCCCTCGCCCGCTTCGAGGTCGGGTACGACGAGTCCGTCCTCGGTGAGGACGGCCAGCGGGTCGAGCACGGGACGGCCGCCCTCCCGGCCCAGCAGGCCGCTCACGAATCGGACCCGGGGGCTGCCGAGTGCGGTGGCCAGCGCGTCCAGGCCGCCGGGACAGGCGGGGTTGTGGTCGGCACGGACCACCGCCGCGTTGCCCGACGGATCCCGGACGACCGCTTCGAGTCGTTGCTGGGCGGCGTCGTAGCCGACGGACTCGACGCAGGCCACGGCCAGTACCCGGGCGGTGTCGGCCTCCACCCTGGGCCGGATCAAGTGCGGTGGCCGGCCCGCCCAGGAAGACAGCGCTGCGGCGAGATCGCTGATCAGGAGGGTGTCGGGGAGATCGGCCCAGGCCGAACCGAGCGGCGTGACACTCGTGGCGGCGATGCGTCCGCGTCCGATGGTCACGGTGCGGCTGGGACTGCGGGAGATGTGCTCGCTGACGACGTTGGCCCCGGACAGCGCCCGCAGCGGGGATCCGAGCAGGCGGCGTGAAGCCAGGTCGTGGCCGGTGAGGGAGTGGCCTTCCGCCACCTCCCAGCGCTTGCGCAGGACCAGGGCGATCCCGGCGGCCGGGTGCGCGAAGTACACCTCGGCGGTGCGCTCCGACGCCGTCCGGCCGGTGACCCGGCAGCCGAGGGAGACCAGCCGTACCCGGCGCAGCGGGGTGTCGGCCGGCTCCTGCGTACCGAGCACGCCGGGGCGGTCGGACCCACCCGCGCGACGGCGGGCGTGCAGTTCGGCGAGGAGGTGGGCCACACGCCCGGCCTCGTGGTGGGCATCGCGCCCGGCGTAGGCGTCGACCTGGCGGCGCAGGTCCGCCATGATCGCGGCGGGCCAGTGGAGCGAGGCATGCGACAGCTGCGCGCCGGCGCGGGCCAATTGCGCTGCGAACACCGGGGTCGTGTGCGCGATGCCGTCCAGCAGCAACTCATCGGCCAGGGCGACGGCGGCGTCGAGCGCGTCGTCCGCGTCCGGCGCGGCGGGCGGGCGTCCGCCGACGACGACCTGCGCGTCCGCGCCGGCCGCGGCGTCGCCGTCCGCGGCGCGGAAGGCCCAGACCGCAAGCGTGATCATCTCCCCGCGGCGCGGGGCCGCGGCGTCGGTGAGGGCGTAGCCGAGCTGGTGCGGGACGGGGAAGCGCACGGTGCACGTCGGCAGATCGACCGTCGGCACGGGCCGCACCGCGTTCGGGCGGTGCACGGTCGCCGAGAAGCCGCGGTCCCGAATCCGGCGCGCGGCCAGCAGAGCGGCCCGTCCCAGCCCGGCTTCGAGTGCGGCGTCGTCGAACTCGCCCGGCGACCACGCGGCCACCTCCGGGCCCGTGGGTTCGGCGGTACCGTCCAGCCGCTGGTACGCCAGTACCAGGCCGATCCGATGGCGGCACACCCCGGTCGCCCCGCAGCTGCACTCCGCAGCCTCCAGGCCGGTGCCGACGGGCAGCCGTGTCCGGGTGCCGTCCGGGTAGGTGCCGCAGACGGTTCCGTCGGCCTCGCAGCTGACGTCCGGCCCCGAGCCGGCATCCACATCCTTGGCGGCGCGCTTCACCAAGCCGCGGTTGGAGAGGGAGGCGAGCGTGTCGGTGCTGAGGGCCAGCAGATCCTCGCGCGGCGGCGCGCCGGCAGCCGAAGAAGTCGTCGTACCGCTCACCGGGCCACCTTCTCGGCGACGAACTCGGCCAGCCGCCCAGGGGTCATGGCACCCACGTGGGCTCCCTCCTGGGCCAGCCGGGCCGCGAGTGCCCGGTCGTAGTCGGGGTTGGCCTCCTCGTCCAGCGCGGCCAGGCCGAGCACGGTGGCGCCCTGCTGGACCAGGCTGCGCACGGTGCGGACCAGCCGATGGGCATCGCCGCCCTCGTAGAAGTCGGACACGATCGCGACGATGGTGCGGCGCGGGTTGTCCACCAGGTCCGCGGCGTAGGCGACGGCGCGTGCGATGTCCGTGCCGCCATCGAGCTGGACCCGCATCAGCAGCTCCACGGGGTCGGTGACGTCCGCGGTCAGATCGACCACCTGGGTGTCGAAGGCGACGAGGTGCGTGCGGAGACCGGGCAGGCTCCACAGACAGGCGGCGGTGACCGCAGAGTGGATGACCGAGCCCGCCATCGAGCCGGACTGGTCCACCAGCAGGATCAGCTGCCACTGCTGGAGGTGCCGCCGAGTCCGTGAGTGGAAGCGCGGCCGCTCGATCAGTATCCGGCGCTCCGCGGGCTGGTAGTGGGCCAGGTTCGCCCGGATCGTGCCCCGGAAATCGAAGTCCCGCGCCAGCGGCAGCCGGCTGGGGCGGCGCGAGCGGGCGCCCGCGAAAGCCTGACGCACCTCCGGGCGCAGCCGTTCCATCAGATCCCCGACCACCGCCTCGACGATGCGCCTGGCCATCGCCCGCACCTGCGGGTTCATCAGGTGCTTGGTGCGCAGTACGGCGCGGAGCAGGGTCGCGTTCGGCTCCACGCGGGAGAGCACGTCGGGGTCGGTGACGATCTCGTTGATCTCGTACTGCTCCACGGCGTCGCGCTCGAGCCGCTCGACGGTCTCCTTGGGGAACAGCCGGTGGACGTCGTCGAGCCAGTCCACCGCGGTGATCCGGGAGGCCCCGTCACCGCCCTCCCGTCCTGCGGAGGCGCCACGGCGCACCCCGCGTCGCTCCAGGTCCGGGTCGCGGCCGTAGAGCCAGTCCAGTGCCACGTCGCGGGCGGCGGCCTGCGGGCCGAGCGGGCCCGTGCAGCGGTCGGCCGGCGCCCCCAGGATCAGCCGCCACCGCTCCAGCCCGGCGTCGGGGAGCTGCGGGGCGGAGCCGGCCGTGGGGTGGTTGCGCTCGGTCATCGCTTCGCCTGCCCGGCTCGCAGACCGTACCTGTCGAGCAGGCGGATCACGTTCTCCTCCAAGGCGCGGGCGCGGGCGAGGACCAAGGGGTCGGCGGACGTGTGCAGCAGTGAGCGGGCCGAGCCGCGCCGGCCGCGACGCTCCAGCAGATGCTCCGCGATGCGCTCGCGCTCACGGGGCGGGAAGAAGGCGAAGGCCTGCCGCAGCGCGGGCAGGCCGATCAGGAAGTCCGTGTCCGCCATGGAGACGACGATCTCGTCGAGCACGTCCAGCAGGGAGGGGCCCGACCCGTCGGCGACCGTTCCACCGCCGGCCGTCAACTCGTCCCGGGCCAGGGCGAACAGTCCGGCCAGCCAGTCGCCGAGCTCCTCGGGATCCGAGGTCGCGAGGAGACGTGCCTGGCCGACGGCGTCGTCACCGGCCGGACCGAGGGACAGCCGCAGGCCCAGAGCCGCGCCACGCAGGTCCGCGGGGGCGGCGGCGTCGGCACCGATCCGCCGGGCCGTGTCGGCCGCCGCCGTCGGGGAGAGCGTCAGAAGGCGCTCCGCGTGCCGCAGTGCGTCGCGGGCGGCGGACAGGGCCCGCAGCCGGGCGAAGTCGACGCCCTTGCCCCCGTGCAGGCCCTCGGCCAGCCAGAACACCCGGTCGACCGCCTTGTCGACGACTTCGCCGAGCAGGGGATTCCCGGCCATGCCGTACACGCGGTCGTGCCGCCACAGCTGGAGCGCGGTGGTCAGCACCGCACCAGCCGGGCCGAGCTCACCGAGCCCGCCCACGCGAGACGCAAGGGAGCCCAGCAGCTCGGTGGAGAGCGTGTCCGCACCGCAGAGCACCGCGTCGAAGAGCACCTCCGACAAGGTGGCCGTGGCCGAATCCGGCGACCCACCGGGTGTGCCCCCCGCGGACCGCACGCGCGCCGACAGCGCCACGGCGGCGGCCTCATCCAGTCGCGCGCCGTACGCACCAGCCTCGATCAGCGCGGCCTCGCGTCCGTGTGCCGGGCCGGGCTCCCAGCGTTCGGCGAAGACCGGGTCCGATCCGGTCGCGGGGCCCGAGGTGCGGACGTGCCCCGGAACGCCCAGGACACGCAGCCGGTGCAGCAACCGGCTGCGGGCGAGACCGGCCGGCTCGGTCAGGTCGGCCGTGACCCGTTCTCCCAGGACGATCCCGCACTGCTGCAACTGGGCCGCCACATCCAGGACGAGCGGCGGGGCGGGCGTGTCCGGATGCAGGAGGCCGGTCCGGTCGCCGGTGCTCGCGGCGACCATCTCGACCACCGCCGGATCCGTGCCCGGCGTGAGCGTGCCGTGCCCGGTCCAGGGCAACGGCTGCTCCAGAGCATCGCTGATCACCGTGGCCGCCAGGCCGTCGAGCACATCGGTCCGGGCCGGCAGCGGGTGCCCTCGCATCGCGGCCAGACCCTGGGAGAGGCTCCTGGCCGCGATCAGATCGGCGGTCGACACCGGAAGGCGTCGTCCTCGCAGCCGTCCGACGACCTGTTCCAGCAGTCCGTCCGCCGCCGCAGCGGGGCCGTGCTCCCACAGCAGTTGGTAGTAGCCGGGCGAGGGCATACCGGACTGGTAACCGGCGAAGGCGTCGAGCTGGTGGAAGGAGTACGGCACCAGGAAGCTGCCGCCGACGGCCCCGGCGGGCGGTTCGGGAATCCCGGGCCACGGCGCCGACGTGGTCCCCGGTGCGTCCGTGGTGCGGACCGGTGGCGCGGCCAGCGCACGCAGCGCCGGCGTGTGGAATCCGCCGGTGACCACGAGCACCGGCCGCTCCTCCGCCCGGGCGGCCGCGGCGCGGATCCAGGAGGCCATGTACTGCTCCCGCGCCCGGTCGCCCTGTTCGGCATCGGAGTCGCCCCGAACCAGGTCGAAGTAGGCGTCGAGCCGCCGCTGGAGCCCCTCAGGACCGGCGATCTCGAACAGCCGGTCCCACAGCGCGTCGACGCAGTCCACGTCGAACCGGCTGCACAGGCGCTGGGTCGCCGCCACGTAGCGGGCCTCGGCGTCTGCGTAGCGGTTGGCCAGCGGCTCGGGGCGCCCGGTGAAGGCCGGGTGCCAGGCGGGCAGGTCGATGAAGCGCACCTGTGCGCCGACGGCCCGGCCGGACCGCAGCGCGACCCACTCGGGGGAGTAGTCGCACAGCGGTGTCCAGGACGTCGCCGTGCGCTCTTCGTCGCGGTAGTGGCTGAACACGGCGATCGGCAGCTCATGGCCCAGCAGCAGCTCGTCCAGCCGCCCGTTCATGTCGGCCGGCCCCTCCACCAGTACGTAGGCCGGCCGGAGCGCCTCGATGGTGCGGGCCACCAGGAGGGCGCAGGCTGGCGAGTGGTGGCGAACGCCGATGAAGACCGTGGTCATCAGTCGGCCAGCAGGTGTCGTGCCTCGTGGAGGGCCTGCCACTGGGCGCCGTGCCGACGCCCTGCCTGCTGGTCGAGGAACCGGCGCAGCCGGGCCAGGTCCTCCGGGCTGTCCTTGGCCGCGGTGCCGGCCAGGCAGGTGACCAGATCGGCGGCGTCGCCGGGCTCCCCGCGCAGGAACCAGCCGCGCACGCCCACCGCGTGCGCCACCGAGACGGCCTCCGCGGTGCTCATCACAGCGGAGAGCCGCTCGCCGGACGCCTGCTGCCCGCGCAGCTCGCGAAAGGTCCCCACCAGTACCTCGAGCACGTCGCGGTCCGGCGGCGCCTCGACCCCGGACCGGCGCAGCAGGGCTCCCGCCTCCGCTTCGACGAGTGCGAGCTCGGTGTCGAAGTCCGCGATGGGGAAGACCGTCTCGAAGTTGAATCGCCGCTTGAGCGCGGCGCTCATCTCGTTGACGCCCCGGTCACGGGTGTTGGCGGTGGCGATGACGTTGAATCCGCTCCGCGCGAAGACCATTCCCTCGGGACCGTCCAGCTCCGGAACGGCCAGGACGCGTTCGGACAGCAGCGAGAGCAGGCAGTCCTGCACCTCCAGCGGACAGCGGGTGATCTCCTCGAAGCGGACGATCCGGCCCTCGGCCATGCCGTGCAGCATCGGCGCGGGCACCAGCGAGCGCGGTGAAGGCCCCTCGGAGACGAGCAGCGCGTAGTTCCAGGAGTACTTGATCTGGTCCTCGGTGGTGGCCGCGCCGCCCTGGACGGTCAGCGTCGAGGTGCCGCTGACCGCCGCGGCGATCAGCTCCGACAGAAGCGACTTCGCCGTGCCCGGCTCGCCGACCAGTATCAGGCCGCGGTTGGTCGCCAGCGTCACCAGCGCGCGCTCGACCAGGGAACGGTTGCCGACGAACTTGCGGCTGATCCCGGCCTCCGCGTCCCCGACGATGAAACGGCGCGCCGCCCGCAGGCTCAGCTGCCACCCCGGCGGGCGGGGGTCCTCGTCCCGGGCCCGGAGAGCCGTCAGTTCCTCCGCGTACCTGACCTCGGCAGGGGGGCGCTGCAGCGGGGGGCCCTCCGGATCCAGGGCCCGGTCGGGCCGGGTCGCGGATGCGTCGTCGACGGCGGTCACCGGGCCGTCACCCCTTCCAGGTCGGCGAGCAGTTCGGAGGCGGCGATCGGGTCGAGGTCGCCGAAGCGCAAGGGGTACTCCCGGCTGGGCCAGTGGTCGCAGGGCTCCGTGTCCAGCCAGACCGTCTCGAAGGTCTGGTCGGGGAACATGTCGACGACGCCGACGGCGATGCCCTCGTCCAGGGCGATGACCAGGTGACAGCCCTCGGCGAGCCGCTTGGAGAACCACCGCTCGACGCCGGCGTCCTGCGGCTCCCCCCGCTCCCACCCCCGCTTGGTCAGTCCGAGCAGGCGGCCCACCGGCACCTTGCACCCCTCGAACCGGTGCAGGCGGTTGGCGGTCTCCTCCTGCGGCGTCAGCCGAAGTACCGGTCGGCCGAGCTGCGGGAAGGGCTGGAGGATCTCGTAGTCCGCGAACAGCTCGGACCACTCCGGCACCGTGTCGCCCAAGTGCAGCGGATGGGCCAGCCGGACCGTCGCCTCGGCGGCGAGCGTGAACTCGTCGTCGTCGACGTCGGCGAAGCTGCGGTCCTCGGCGACCCTGAAGGCCGTCGCCGCGCCGGCCGCGTCGGCGAGCCAGACCAGTCGGCGCACCAGGTGCCAGACCAGAGGGTGCTGCACGAACAACTCACGGAACTCCGCCGCGGTCCAGGTCCGCTGCGTGACCATGGCCGCCTCCAGACGGCGGATCTGGTCGGAGGCGATGGTGCGGACGTCCTTCTTCAACGCCGCGAAGCGTTTGCGCTCGGCCGGGGCGAGCTCCTGGTCGTCCTTGACGCCGGGGGCGGGCAGATCCTTGCGGCGCTTCCCGTCGGCGTCCAGCACGAAGGGGCGCAGCTGCTCGTCGAAGCCCACGGTGAAGCGGCGCGTGCCGTAGTCGACGACCGTCGTGCCGTCCGGGTCCAGTCCGAGATCGGGCACCAGTCGGTCCGCCAGCTGCTCGCCGGTCAGCCCGAGTCCCTCCGCCACCTCGGAGATCTTCTCCTGGGCCCGGACCTTGAGCGCCTTGAACTTCACCCGCTGGGCGACGCCGTGGAGGTGCATGAGGGCGACGTCGCTGCCGATCTCGGCCAGCACGTTCAGGCCCTCGACCGCGCGGTGGTGCGCCCCCTGACCCGGCCAGTCGCGCAGGATCGGAGTGAGCCGGCGCACCGTCTCGTCGTCCCCCAGCCGACCGAGCGCGTGCAGGATCCAGCTCTCCTTGGCCGGCATGGCCGCCTGCCGCCACTCCTCGAACAGGGCCCAGACGAAGGCGGCCAGCGAGTCGGCGCGGCACGCCTCTCCGACGACGGCGACCCCGGGGTACGGGTCACCGGGTTTCGACAGGGCGAGCATGGTCAGCACGTGGCGGACCGCCTCCTCCGGCAGTGCCTCGCCGGAGGGGAGCAGGATCTGCGGGAGGACCGAGGGCTGCACCCAGCTGGGCAGGGCCGGTATCCGGGCGGGGAGCGCGATCTCCAGGGGGTCCGCGGCCAGCGTCTCGGCGACGATCTCGGCCGCCTCGCCGCCGTGTGCCGCGGTCACGGCGGCCAGGACGGCGTCCGTCCCCTCGGCGGACGCGACCAGGCGCAACGCCTGTTCGGCCGCCTTCCGGGCCGGGCCGGGCTGCCCGACGGCGTCCGGTACGAGCAGCAGGCCCGCGTCGATCCCGTACCGGGCGAACCAGGAGCGGGCCGTCATCTGCACCGACTTGAGCCGGACCAGCCCGTCCGCCATCAACCGTGCCGCGCCCAGGTCGAGGAAGGGCATCAGGAGCGGGGTGAGGTGCGCCGGCTTGGCCGAGGCCACCTTGAGGGCGAGCGGCAGCGCCGCCATGCCGTATTTGGCGACGACAGGCTTGAGGAGGTCCACGCCACCCCAGAGGTCCTCCGGCGACCACTTCTCCAGCCAGGGCGAGAGCACGTCGAGTGGGCCCTGGACGAAGAAGCGCGTCGAGTGCCACAGGCCCGATTCGCGTCCGACGATCTTGCGGGCCTCCTGGTCCCAGTCGGTCGTCCGGGGGTATTCCCAGCCCCAGGACGGGTGCCCGGCCCAACGCTCCCTTTCACCCTCGCGCCACGCCAGCCGCCGCGTGCCGTCCGGCAGCAGGCCCGTGAGCACCCGTGGCTTGAGGGGCGTTCGCCTGCGCGTCCAGGGCGGTGAGACGAGCAGCGCCGGCAACACCTCCGGTGCCGCCTCGGTGACGCGCTCGCGCGCACCGTCGAGCGACCGCACCAGCTCCGCCTCCGCGGCGCCGAGTCGCGGCAGCAGCTCGGGCAGCCGGGCGTTGTTCAGCATCACGTGCGTGTTGAGGAGTTGGCGTGCCGCAGGGGCGTTCTTCCCGTCCTTCAGGCCCGCTTCGGCGAGCAGACGCAGGGCCCGGCCCGGGTAGCGCTGCATGGCCTCCTGTATGGCGGGGCGGATGTGCTTGTTGTCCAGACGGGACAGCAGCAGCCTGAAGGCCTCGTCGGTCGGGAAGTTCGCCACCGCCATGGTGATGCTCCGGAACTGGTCGGAGTCCCAGGACCGTTCGATCGCCTCGTCGAGGAAGGGCACGCACTCCGTGCCCAGGCCGTCGGCGAGCGTGGCGACCAGTGTCACGGACCAGCCGCGCCAGACGAGTTTGGGGGCCGTGCCGAGCCGGCCGACCTGCCCGGGATCGTCGAGCGCGCAGAGCAGCAGCGGCCGGAGCACGTCACCGCCGGATCCGTATCCGGGCTCCTCGGCGATGCACTCGTCGGCCCAGCCGGGCGTGCCCGGCGCGAGATAGGCGGCGACGACCCGGCGCCGCGCGGTGGTGCGGCACTCACGCAGCGCGGTGACGGTCTCCCGGTAGGTCTCGTCGTCCGTGCAGGCGAGCAGCGCACGCACCCGGTCCGCCAGCTGACGTGCGGGTTGGGGCGTGATGTGGTCGGTCAGGCCCCGGAAGCGCAGTGTCGGATGCTGTGACCCTGTCGATACCGCTGGCCGGCGTCGATGTCGAAGACCTCCACCACCGACCGGGCGGCGAAGGCCGGCCCGTGGCTCGCGGCCCACGCGTCGGCGAACGGGAAATCCTCCCTTGCGGCGGGGGGCCAGACCGGCGTCACCAGGTTCGCCAGGACGGCTGCCCCGCGGGGGTCCGGCTTCCCCGCCAGATAGGCGCGCGCTGCCTTGACCAGCGCCGGATCCGCCTGCTGTGCGGCGAGAACCTGCTCGATCCAGTCCAGCTCGGCCACGATCCGTTCCTGGACCTGATCGATGGCATCCGGCGCCGGCACGGCGGCGGGCCGCCGAACCCCGCCGCGGCGCGGGTGCAGCACCCGGCGCCATGAGCCGGGCAGGACGAACGTGTCCTCGTCGGGAAGTCCGCCCTCCGGCGGCGCCTCCGGCAGCGGCTGTGATTCCGGCTTGGCCGCTGCCGCTGCCGCTGCCGCTGCCGCTGTCGGCTCCGGCTGCTGCGGTGCCGACGAACCGACCTCGAGGTAGCCCTTGCGCTCCTTCTCGGCGACCAGCTTGCCGAAGTGCAACGATGCCGCTTCGGCCGACCCCAACTCCTTCTCCTGGAGCCGCCCCTCGGCACCTATCCGGCCGTAGCGCACGGTCACCAGCGCGCCGTCGACCGCCGCTTCCCAGAATTTCGCGGATCCACCACCGACAAGTTCCCAGCGCCGCACAGCAACCCCTCCCACCCACGACCGCACACCGGAGGCATCACTCGTCCGGTGATCAACGGGCGTCACCCTAGTAGTCGCCTGTGACAAGCGGTCCGGCGCAGGGGCCGTCCCTCGCCGGACGCCGCTCAGGCCCGCTGTGCCAGCAGGGCGAGCGCGCCGCTGACGGCCTGGTCGAAGGGCGCGGCCGAGCCGGCCGCGCGGGCGAGCACGTAGCCGCCCTGGAGCACGGCCACGAGCGCGGTCGCGATGTCGCCGGTGTCGAGGCCGGGCGCGATCTCCCCGCGCGCCTGGCCCTCGGCGAGCACGTCCGCGAGCCGGCCGCGCAGCCACTCGAAGGTCTCGTCGAGCGGCGCCCGCAGCTGCGGGCTGGCGACGACCTCCGGGTCCTGGGTGAGCCGCCCGATCGGGCAGCCGCGCAGCACGTCGCGTTCGCGGCGCAGGTACCGCGAGACCCGCTCGACCGCCGAGCCCGGGCCGGCGAGTTCGCGCTCGGCGGTCTGCCGCATCTGCTCGGCGGTACGGCGCACGGCGGCGAGCGCGAGCTCCGGCTTGCCCGAGAAATGGTGGTACATGCTGCCCTGGCCGACGCCGGAGCGTTGCTGGATGGCCTTCGGGCTGGTGCCGACGTAGCCGCGTTCCCAGAGCAGTTCGCGGGTGCTCTCGATCAGGCGTTCCGACGTCGTCTCCATGCCGGCAGTGTACATACCAGTAGGTACAGGGCGGTGGAGCTCAAGCGGGGCGGCGCGCGGTGGCCAGGATGTGCGGGGCGCTCGGCACGGGCAGGGTGAGGCCCTTGGCGCGCTCCGGAACACGGAAGCGGCGCAGCTCCAGCACTTCGAAGCCGGTCGCCTCGACCGCGGTGAGCGTGTCCCGCCCGGTCCGGCAGCCGCCGAACAGCAGCGGCCACACGGTGCGGTCCACCGCCCACTGCAGCGCCGCGTGCGCTCGGCCCTCGGCCCGGCAGTGCTCCAGCAGCCGCAGTTCCCCGCCCGGGCGCAGTACCCGGCGGAGCTCGGCCAGGGCGCGCTCTTGGTCGCGTACGGAGCACAGCACCAGCGAGGCGACCGCCGCGTCGAAGGCCTCGCTCTTGACCGGCAGTGCCTCGGCGACCCCGGGTACGACGTCCACCGGCACCTCGGCGTGCTGCGCGGCGTCGACGGCCAGCCGGCGCAGATGCCGTTCCGGCTCGATCGCCACGACCTCGGCGACGGTGCGCGGGTAGTGACGGAAGTTCAGCCCCGAGCCCGCGCCGATCTCGATGACCCGGCCGGTGAGTCCCGCGAGCACGGTCCGCCGGTGCGCGCCGAAGCCCGCGCGGGCGTCCATCACCGGACCGCAGCGGGCGTAGAAGCGGGCGAACAGCGGGTGGTGGACGGCTTCGCCCGTCACTCCGGTACGGCTCCTCATGGCCGGACCCCCTTCGTCTCGGCACCCCTCACTTCCGATTCTGCCGCTTCTGAGCCCGTCCCAAGCCTCCCCGTTGCGGGGCAGATCCGGCGTGTCGCCCGCCGTCCGCCCCGGACGCGGCCGGGGCCGGACGGCGGTGCGGGTCAGGCGGGGTCGGCGGGCGCCCAGTACGAGGTGAAGGCGGCGGTGTCCCAGATGCCGCCGATGCGGGGGGAGAGCCAACCGGGCGCCGCCTGCCGGAAGTCGGCGGGGTCGAGGGCGGCCGCGCCGACGGGCAGGGCGCCCACGAGCGGGGCGCCGGTGACCTCGGGCAGGTCGGCGAGGTTGCAGCGGGCGGCCAGGTCCGCGTCGTCCGGCCAGCTGCCGATGACGACGCCCGCGCACTTCAGGTCCCGCGCCTTCAGGGCCTCCGCCGTCAGCGCGGCACCGTTGAGGGTGCCGAGCCCGGCCGGGGCGACCACGAGCACCGGGGCCGCGAGCATCCGTGCCGCGTCCGCCAGCGTCGAGCCCGTGTCGTCGAGACGGACGAGCAGCCCGCCCGCGCCCTCGACGAGGACGATGTCGTGCACCGCCGCCAGCTTCGCCGCCGCCTCCGCGATGTCGGCCGGGCCCACCGGGGCGAGTCCGGAGCGTCGCGCGGCCGTGGCGGGCGCCAGCGGCTCGGGGTACCGGGCCAGTTCGACGCCGGTGACCTCGGGACCGGCCAGCCGGGTGACCTCGGCGGCGTCGCCCGGCTCGCCGGGGCCCACCCCGGTCTGCGCGGGCTTCAGGTAGGCGACGCTGTACTCGCCGAGCAGCACCGTCGCCGCGATCGCGGCCGTCGTCACCGTCTTGCCGATCTCCGTGCCCGTACCGGTCACGAACAACACCGTCATGCCGCCTCCGCCGCCGCGCGCACCGCCGCGCAGATGCGCGCGACGTCCTCGTCCCCCGTGACGTACGGGGGCATCGTGTAGATCAAGTCCCGGAACGGCCGCAACCATACCCCGCTGCGGGCGGCGGCCCGCGTCGCGGCGGCGAGGTCGACCTGGTGGTCGAGCTGGACGACACCGATCGCGCCCAGCACCCGCACGTCGCGTACCCCGGGGAGGCCGGCGGCGGGTGCGAGCCCTTCGCGCAGCCCGGCCTCGATCCGCTTGACCTCCTGCGCCCAGTCCTGGCCGAGCAGCAGGTCGAGAGAGGCGCAGGCGACGGCCGCGGCCAGCGGGTTGCCCATGAAGGTCGGGCCGTGGGCGAGCACCGGCACCTCGCCGCGGGAGATCCCGTCGGCGACGCGCGCGGTGCACAAGGTGGCGGCCATCGTGAGGTATCCCCCGGTCAGGGCCTTGCCTACGCACATCACGTCCGGTGAGACGCCCGCCTGGTCGGCGGCGAACAGCGTCCCGGTCCGCCCGAAGCCGGTGGCGATCTCGTCGAACACCAGCAGCACGTCGTGCTCGTCGCAGGCCTCGCGCAGCACCCGCAGGTAGGCGGGGGAGTGGAAGGTCATGCCGCCCGCGCCCTGCACGACCGGCTCGACGACGACCGCGGCGAGTTCGTGCGCGTGAGCGGCGATCGTCTCCCGCAGGTGGCCGGCGTACGCCTCCTCGTACGCGGCCGGCGGCGCGTCCGCGAAGACCTGCCGGGGCAGGACGCCGGACCACAGCCCGTGCATGCCGCCCTCGGGGTCGCAGACGGACATCGGCTGCCACGTGTCGCCGTGGTAGCCGCCGCGCCAGGTCATCAGGCGCTGCTTCTCCGGCCGTCCGAGCGAACGCCAGTACTGCAGGCACATCTTGACCGCGACCTCGACCGACACCGAGCCGGAGTCGGCGAGGAAGACGTGCCGCAGCGGATCGGGGGTGATCTCGACCAGGCGGGCGGCGAGCCGCACGGCGGGCTCGTGGGTGAGCCCGCCGAACATCACGTGGCTCATCCGGTCCAGCTGGCCGCGGGCGGCCTCGTTGAGCACCGGGTGGTTGTAGCCGTGGATCGCCGACCACCAGGACGACATCCCGTCGACGAGTTCGCCCGCGCCTTCGAACGGCTCGGCGAGCCGCAGCCGGACCCCGGCCGCGGACGCGACGACGAGCGGTTCCTGACGGCCCGGCATGGGCCCGTACGGATGCCAGACGTGCTGCCGGTCCAGTGCCAGCAGCTCGCCCGGGGTGAGCGGCTCAGGCATTGGGCGGCAGGTCCGTGCCGGTGCCGCGGCGGCGCACGGCCACCAGGTCGGTGCGGGCGGCACCGGTCGTCGCGGGCTGCGCGAGGTCGCCGTGGCTGTCGCCGTGGGCGTGGCCGCCGCAGGGGCCGCAGCCGCCGCCCGCGCCCTCGCCGTGCGAGCCGCAGCCGGCGGAGGAGTGGGAACCGCAGCCCCCGGCCGCGGCCGCCACGTCCGCCCGGTGCTCGGGCAGGGTCACCTCGCCGGCGCCCTCCACCTCGAAACCGGCGTCCGCGATCATGTCGAGGTCGGTCTTGCCGGCCTGGCCCTCGCTGGTGAGGTAGTCGCCCAGGAAGATCGAGTTCGCCAGGTGCAGCGCGAGCGGCTGCATGCTCCGCAGGTGCACCTCGCGGCCGCCCGCGATGCGGACCTCCACATCGGGACAGACGAACCGGACCATCGAAAGAATCCGCAGGCACCGCTGCGGGGTGAGGTTCCACTCCTTCGCCAGCGGGGTGCCCTCGAAGGGGATGAGGAAGTTCACCGGGACGGAGTCGGGGTCCAGCTCGCGCAGCGCGAAGACCACGTCGACCAGGTCCTCGTCGCTCTCGCCCATGCCCGCGATCAGTCCGGAGCAGGCCGAAAGGCCCGCCGCCTGGGCCTGTTGCACCGTTTCGACCCGGTCCGCGTAGGTGTGCGTGGTGGTGATGTCCCCGTAGGTGGCCTCGGAGGTGTTGAGGTTGTGGTTGTACGCGTCGGCGCCCGCGCCGCGCAGCCGCTCGGCCTGCCCGTCGGAGAGGAGGCCCAGGCAGGCGCAGACCTCGACGGCCTCGTTCTGCTCCTTGATGGCCTCGATGGTCTTGGAGACCCGGTCCACGTCGCGGTCGGTCGGGCCGCGTCCGCTCGCCACCAGGCAGACCCGCTTGGCACCGCCGGCGACCCCCGCCGCCGCGGCGGCCGCCGCCTCGTCGGGCTTGAGCCAGGTGTACTTGAGGATCCCGGCCTCCGAGCCGAGCCGCTGCGAGCAGTACGAGCAGTCCTCCGGGCACAGTCCCGACTTGAGGTTGACCAGGTAGTTCAGCTTCACCCGGCGGCCGAACCACGCGCGGCGCACCTTGCCGGCCGCGGCCACCACGTCGAGGAGTTCGTCGTCGGAGGTCGCCAGCACGGCGAGCGCCTCCTCACGGGTGGGCAGCTCGCGGCGCAGGCCCTTCCCGACCAAAGCATTCAGCAGATCCATGTCGCGATCCTGGCGTACCGCACGCGCCCGGGCCAATGGGGCATCCCACAAGACCGCTCGCTCAGGGTGTGTGCATCACCACACCGTGCGAGACGATCCGGCACACTACGGTGGCGCCGAACCCTCCGCCGACCCCAGGGGACGACCATGAGCCGCGACCCGTTCGACTGGATCGACGCGCACGCCGAACGGCGTCGCGCGGCCGGGCTGGTGCGCACCCTGCGGCCGCGGCCCGCACGGTCGCCCCTGCTGGACCTCGCCTCCAACGACTACCTGGGGCTCGCCCACCATCCCGAGGTGACCCGGGCCGGTGCGGACGCCTGCCTGCGCTGGGGCGCCGGCTCGACCGGTTCACGGCTGGTCACCGGCAGCACCGAGCTCCACGCCGAGCTGGAGGCCGAACTGGCCGCCTTCTGCGGCTTCGAGGCGGCGCTGGTCCTGGCCTCCGGGTACGCCGCCAACCTCGCCGCCGTCACGGCGCTCAGCACCGAGCCGGGCACGCTCCTCGTCTCCGACAGCGGCAACCACGCCTCGCTCATCGACGGCTGCCGGCTCTCCCGCGCCACCACCGAGGTCGTGCGGCACGCCGATCCGGACGCCCTGCGCAAGGCGCTGACCGGCCACGACGGCCCCGCCGTGGCCGTCACCGACTCGGTCTTCTCGGTGGACGGCGACGCGGCCCCGCTCGGCGCGCTGGCCACCGCCTGCCGCGAGCACGGCGCCGCGCTGCTGGTGGACGACGCCCACGGGCTCGGGGTGCTCGGTCCCGGAGGCCGGGGGGCGGCCGCGGAGGCGGGTCTGGCGGGCGCGCCCGGACTGGTGTGCACCGCCACGCTCTCCAAGTCCCTGGGCAGCCAGGGCGGCGTGGTGCTGGGACCGGCCCGCGTCATCGAGCACCTGGTCAACGCCGCGCGGACGTTCATCTTCGACACGGGCCTCGCCCCGGCGGCCACCGGCGCGGCGCTCGGTGCGCTGCGTCTGCTGGGGCGTGAGCCGGAACGCGCCGTACGGGCCCGGGCGGTCGCCCGCGAGCTGTACGAGCGGCTGGTGGGGGCGGGCCTGGACGCCACCGCGCCGGACGCGTGCGTGGTGTCGGTGCGGGCGCCGTCGCCCGAGGCGGCCGTCGCGTGGGCCGGGGCGTGCCGTGAGGCGGGTCTCGCCGTGGGCTGCTTCCGGCCACCGTCCGTGCCCGACGGGATCTCGCGGTTGCGGCTCACCGCGCGGGCGGACCTGACGGACCGGGAGATCGGCGACGCCGTGGGGACGATCGTCCGTACGGCGCCGCCGCGCCCCTGAGTTCAGGGGCGTTCGGTCAGGCTCCCCGTCGTCACGGCGGTGAGGAACTCCGCCCAGGCCGCCGGGGGGAAGAGCAGGGCGGGGCCGCGCACATCCTTGGAGTCGCGTACGGCGAGCTGTCCCGAGAGCGGCCCGTCCCCGATGAGGGCCGTCTCGACGCAGTTGTTCGCCGCCGTGCTGTAGCTGCTGCGTCGCCAATTCACACCTGAGAGGGACGCACTGGAGGTGACGTACTGAGGCAGAGCGTTGGACATGGGGGGTGTGCCTCCTTACGCGCCTTTGCCGATGCCGGAGATGAAGGACAGCGACTGCTCACTCGACAGGGCATGGGAGCGCAACCGATTGAAGGCAGCACCGTACGCCCTGACGTCCTCGTGCTGATCTAGATAGAGACTACTCGTCAAATGGTCGAGAACAACCACGTCGAGATCAGCAATGCGCGGAAATGAGAAGATTACGAAAGGGCCTGTGACGCCTATATGCCCACCGGCCGAGAAAGGCAGCACCTGCAGATGCACATGAGGCAGTGAACCCAGCTCCACAAGATGGCTCAATTGCGCCGCCATCACTCCGGGACCCCCGACCCTGCGGCGTAGCACCGCCTCGTCCAGCACCGCCCACAGCTCCAGCGGAGGATCGGCGCGCAGCACCGCCTGGCGGGCCATCCGCACCTGCACCAGGGTCGCGATCTGCCGCGGACCGAGCTGCGGCAGGACGGACCGGGTGAGCTCGCGGGCGTAGTCCGGGGTCTGCAGCAGTCCCGGCACCACCGTCGTCTCCAGGGTCCGCGCCCGGCAGGCGTCGGTCTCCAGGGAGATGAAGTCCCGGTAGGCGGACGGGAGTTCCTCGCGGAACTCATGCCACCAGCCACGCCGGTCGCCCTCGCCCGCCAGCGCGGAGAGCATCTCCCGCAACCGCTGGTCGCGCACCCCGTACACGTCCAGCAGTGCGGTGACGTCCTCGGGGCGCACGCCGCTGCGGCCGGTCTCGATCCGGCTGACCTTGGACTGGTGCCATCCCAGGCGCTGGGCGGCCTCACCGCTCGTGAGCCCCGCCGTGTCGCGCAGACGACGCAATTCCGAGCCGATCTTGCGGCGGCGTACCGCCGGCACCTGCTGCATGGTGTGTGCACCTCCCGGTTCCCGGCACCCCCGCCGGTCCCCGGGCGAAGTCTGCCGCGCAAATACGTTCTCTCGTAGCAGAGTTCACCGCTTTGGGCGACAGATATATGCATATAGCTGTGGTGACACCCGATTAAGGGCACGATGAGTGACACTCTGGCGCGTGAGTGCCGAACGGGGACGTGCCGCGCGGAAGGCGGGGCACGGCGCCGCCGGCCGTCGCGCGCGCGGCCACGGGCGCGGCAGGCGCCGGCGTCCTGGTCACGGCGGGAAAGGGACAGCGTCGCCATGGCAGACCACCAGGAAGCATCCGTCACCCTGCCGAGCGACCCTGCCTCGGTCCCCGCGGTACGTCGCTACGTGAGCGAGCTGCTGGTGGAGTGGGGCATGCCCGAGGACTCGGACCCCGCCGACTCCGTCCGGCTCATCGTCTCCGAGCTCGCGACCAACGCCGTGCTGCACACCCTCGGCCAGTCCCCCACCTTCACCCTCGACGTCCAGTTGGACCGGGACGAGCAGCTGCGCATCGGTATCACCGACAGCCACCCCCGGTGGCCCCAGCGGCTGCCCGCCGCCGTGCAGCAGGACAACGGCCGCGGCATGGTGATCATCCGTCACCTCACGGCGGAGGCGGGTGGCACGCTCCTGGTCACCCCCACCGCGGAGGGCGGCAAGACGGTGTGGATCAGCCTGCCCTGGGCCACCGCCGCCGCCGTCGAGTGACCCCGGCGGCCCTCAGCCCTCCCGGGTGAGCAGCAGCGCCTCGGCGCCCATCGGCACGAAGCCCGCCGCCGTGAACGCCCGCACGCTCGCCGCGTTGCCCGGGGCGATCTGCGCCCACACCGTCCCGCCCTCCGGGACGAGATGACGTGCCGCCAGCGCGAGCCGGCGGCCGAGGCCCGCACCGCGCGCCCCCGGATCGACCTCCACGGCCGCCTCCCAGCGGCCCGCCACACCCCGGCCCGTCAGCACGGTGCCCCCGGGCACCGTCCACGCCCGTACCCCGTCACGGTGCCGCAGGGCCCGGACGATCCGCGGATGACCCCGGTCGGCGGTCTCCCGCAGGGGCAGGCCCAGGGCGGCCGGCGGAGGCCCCGGCAGGGCCGGGGCGGCGGTCAGCAGGTCGACGTTGTTCACCGTGCGGTCCAGCAGTCCGCACAGCGCGGTGAGGAACGGCGGATTGAGCGGCGCCGAGAGGTCGCCGGGCGGGAGCAGTCCGCGGATCCGCTCCGGATCGGCGTCCGCGAAGACCACGGCATGGGCGGTGAAGGCGATCACCCCGGCGTCGCGCGGCGCGGGCTGCGGCACGACCGTCACCGAGCCGTCGGCGGGCGGGAAGACGCCCGCGGCGGCGTCGGCGAGGATCCGTATCAGGGACACACCGGCACGCTACCGGCACGTCCGCGGCGCCGGCCGCGTTGCCCGGGAGCCCCGGCTCCCGGGCAACGCGACCGGGGTCACTTCACCCGGCCGTACCAGACGCTGCGGCTCCAGATCTTCTCCAGCCGCACCCGCCCGCCGGGTTTGGGGGAGTGCCAGATCTTCCCGTGCCCGGCGTACATCCCCACGTGGTACACGTTGCTCCCGTAGTGGAAGAAGACCAGGTCACCACGGGTCCGTGAGGACTTCCGGATGTGCCGGACGCTGTTGTACTGAGCGCCCGCGGTGCGGGGGAGCTTCTTGCCCGCCTTCTTGAAGGAGTAGAAGGTGAGCCCGGAGCAGTCGAACCTGCCGGGGCCGGCGGCCCCGTACTGGTACGGCGCGCCCCTCTTGGACGCCGCGATCTTCAGCGCCTTGGCGGAGACCGCCGCCGCGTCTGCCTGCTGGGCGAGCTCCGGCAGTACGGCGGGACCGGCCACGGCGGCCGCCGTGAGGGCGGAGACCGCTCCGAGCCGGCACAGGACCCCGGACATGGCTGTTGGCGCACTCATGCGCAACCCTTCGTCGTCCGCCTGCGAAGGATGACCTGTCGGGTTCGGGCAGGCGAAGATGCCCGGCCGCGCTTGCGGCTTCACCCCAAGGGTCCGGCGACCGGACCCGTACTGCTCGGGTCCTCCGCTCCTGCCGATGAGTCGTCGTCGACCTGGCATCCGCGCGGCGGCAGGATTCGGCGTCCGCACGGACCGCCCCGCCGGGATGACGGGGGCTTGTCGTCGAAGGGATGATCACCCACCGAAGCGGCCGATTCCCAGCACAACCGGTCGAATGTGAGTCTGTTCACGACTCACCTATTCGGGTGGACTCCGCGACACGGGACCCGGACTGACGACTCGAAAGGAGTCGAACACCAGGGACGGAGCGTCAGATTCCGGATGTGTGCGGCCATATCGCGCAACTCGGGGCCACCCGGCCGTCCACGGCAGATACAACGATCGGGCGAGTCCATTCGGTTCGAGTTCGCGCCGCCCGAACGGACCAGTGTGTCGTGACGCTCCGTCAGCACGGCCGTGGTGGCGGCAAGGTGACCTGACCGGTGCGCCGTTCGCCGTCCAGCACCCGCAGCGCCCGTTCCATCGTCGCCGTGTGCACCTCGCCCTCCCCGCGCATGTGCATCAGCGTCAGCGCGTCACGTAGCTCGGCCGCCCTCCCCACCAGGGCCTGCGCGGCGCGCAGCGCCCCGTAGGTGTCCCGGGAGCGGGACGGGTTGATCCGGCCCAGCAGGTCCACGACCTGCAGGTAGGTGTCGATCAGCTCGCCCTCGGCCCGCGTCAGTGCGGGGAGCGGGGGAAGTTCGGGCACCACGGCCGGTCACCGCAGGGCGCGCGGGGCGCGGCCGGCGCCGTCCTTGCGGCTCAGCGTCAGCCGGTCCACCAGGCCGTAGGCGAGGGCCGACGGTGCGTCAAAAATGGTGTCCCGTTCGATGTCGGCCCCGATCCGCTCCGGTGCCTGACCGGTGTGGCGTACCAGCAGCTCCTCCAACTGCTCCCGACGGCGGAGCAGTTCCCGGGCCTGGATCTCCAGGTCCGCGGTGGTGCCCTGGATCACCTCCGCGAACGAGGGCTGGTGGATCAGCACCCGCGCGCCGGGGGTCATCAGCCGCTTGCCGGGCGCTCCGGCGGCGAGCAGGACGGCCGCCGCCGAGGCCGCCTGGCCGACGCACACCGTCGACACGTCGCAGCTGACGAACTGCATGGTGTCGTAGATCGCGGTCATCGCGGTGAAGGACCCGCCGGGAGAGTTGATGTAGAGCGAGATGTCCTGGTCCGGGGCGGCGGCCTCCAGGTGGATGAGCTGGGCCATCACGTCGTTCGCCGAGATGTCGTCGATGGGCGTCCCGAGTAGGACGATCCGCTCCTGGAGCAGCTTGGAGTACGGGTCCATGGTCCGTACGCCCTCGCTGGTGCGCTCGGTGAACTCGGGCAGGACGTGGCGGGCGGTCGGTCGAAGCATCGCTGCACCTCCGTGGGCACCCGGGCAGGGGTGCCCGTCGCTGTAAAAAATGTACAGGACGTACATCTCGTTATGATGGGGAGCATGGCCCATGAAGTCCCGGTGACACAAGCGCGTGCGGAGCTGGCGGAACTGATCAACCGCGTCGTCTACGGCGGTGAGCGGGTGGTCGTGACGCGTCACGGCAAACCGCTCGTCGCCCTGGTATCCGCCGCTGACCTGCAACGACTCCAAGAACTGGACGCCGCTCCCGAGGAGGCGGTGGTCAGTACGGTCTCCTCGGTGCGCGGGGTGGTGTCCGCCACGGGCGAACGCCGCCGGTTCGGCATCGCCGCGGAGCACCGCGGTACGACGGACGCCCATCACGACGGGGTCTGAGCGGTTCGTGGCGGCGCGGACCTGAGGGAGCCGATCCGCCGGCCGTCCCCGAGGGGGTCGTGTGTGCCGGCTCGCCCGGCGGCCGGGGCAGGGGTGCGCCCGGGTGGTCGCCGGACTCGTGTCGTACGCGGAGGAGCGGGAACGCCGTGGCATGCTGCCGGAGGAGGCCGGGCCCGACGAGGTCGCCCGCACCCCGCTCCCCCGCGCGCCCGCCGGCTTCACCCCGGAGCCCGGGAGTTAACGCGGACGAAACGCCGCCGAACTAGCCTGCGGCTGCCGGACAACGGCAGGGCGGATCCGCCGGCCGGGGACGCCCCCGTGGGTCCGTTCACCCGGGACGACTGCGAGGTGTGGCCATGCAATTGACCCCCCACGAGCAGGAACGCCTGCTCGTCCATGTCGCCGCGGACGTGGCGGAGAGGCGGCGGGCCAGGGGCCTGAGGCTGAACCACCCCGAGGCCATCGCCCTGATCACCTCGCACCTCCTCGAGGGCGCCCGGGACGGCCGCAGCGTCGCCGAACTCATGGCCTCCGGCCGCAAGGTGCTCACCAGGGACGACGTGATGGAGGGCGTGCCGGAGATGATCCACGACGTCCAGGTCGAGGCCACCTTCCCGGACGGCACCAAGCTCGTCACCGTCCACGAGCCGATCGTCTAGGGGGCGCCGCGTGATTCCCGGGGAGATCCTCCACGCGGGTGAGCCCGTCGTGCTCAACGCGGGCAAGCCGGTCACCCGGCTGACCGTGCTCAACTCCGCCGACCGGCCGGTCCAGGTCGGTTCCCACTACCACTTCGCCGAGGCCAACCCGGGTCTCGTCTTCGACCGCGCCGCCGCCCGCGGCAAGCGCCTGGCCGTCGCGGCCGGGACCGCCGTGCGCTTCGAGCCCGGCATCCCCGTCGAGGTCGAGCTCGTGCCGCTGGGCGGCGCGCGGATCGTGGCGGGGCTGCGCGGAGAGACCGGAGGTGCCCTCGATGGCTGAGCTCTCGCGTGCCGTCTACGCCGACCTGTTCGGGCCGACCACCGGGGACCGTATACGGCTCGCCGACACCGACCTGCTGATCGAGGTCGAGCGGGACCTGTCGGGCGGCGCCGACGGCTCGGGCGACGAGGTCGTCTTCGGCGGCGGCAAGGTGATCCGCGAGTCGATGGGGCAGGCCCGGGCCACCCGGGCCGAGGGCACCCCCGACACGGTGATCACCGGCGCCGTCGTCCTGGACCACTGGGGCGTGGTCAAGGCCGACATCGGCATCCGCGACGGGCGGATCGCGGCGCTGGGCAAGGCCGGCAACCCCGACACCATGGACGGCGTCCATCCGGACCTCGTCATCGGGCCCGAGACGGAGGTCATCGCCGGCAACGGCAGGATCGTCACCGCCGGGGCCGTCGACGCGCACGTCCACTTCATCTCCCCGACGATCGTGGACGAGGCGCTGGCCGCCGGCATCACCACGCTCGTCGGCGGCGGCACGGGCCCGGCCGAGGGCACCAAGGCCACCACCATCACGCCGGGGCCCTGGCACCTGGCGCGGATGTTCGCGGCGCTGGAGCACTACCCGGTCAACATCGGCCTGCTCGGCAAGGGCAACACCGTCTCCCACGAGGCGATGCTCTCCCAGTTGCGGGGCGGGGCCGTCGGCTTCAAGATTCACGAGGACTGGGGCGCCACCCCGGCCGCCATCGACGCCTGCCTGACGGTGTGCGAGGCGACCGGCGCCCAGCTCGCCGTCCACACCGACACCCTCAACGAGGCCGGCTTCGTCGAGGACACCCTCGCCGCCATCGCCGGCCGGGGCATCCACGCGTACCACACCGAGGGCGCGGGCGGCGGGCACGCGCCGGACATCATGACCGTCGTCGCCCACCCCAACGTCCTGCCGTCCTCGACCAACCCGACCCGGCCCCACACCGTCAACACCGTCGAGGAGCACCTCGACATGCTGATGGTCTGCCACCACCTCAACCCCTCCGTGCCCGAGGACCTCGCCTTCGCCGAGTCGCGGATCAGGCCCGGCACGATCGCGGCCGAGGACGTCCTGCACGACCTCGGGGCGATCTCGATCATCTCCTCGGACTCGCAGGCCATGGGACGGGTCGGCGAGGTCGTCCTGCGCACCTGGCAGACCGCGCACGTCATGAAGCGGCGGCGCGGGGCCCTGCCCGGCGACGGACGGGCCGACAACCTGCGCGCACGTCGATATGTCGCCAAGTACACCATCAACCCCGCCGTCGCCCAGGGCCTCGACGGCGAGATCGGCTCGGTCGAGAGCGGCAAGCTCGCCGACCTGGTGCTGTGGGACCCGGCGTTCTTCGGCGTCAAACCGCACCTCGTGCTCAAGGGCGGCCAGATCGCCTACGCGCAGATGGGCGACGCCAACGCCTCCATCCCGACCCCCCAGCCGGTCCTGCCGCGCCCGATGTTCGGCGCGATCGGCCGCGCTCCCGCCGCCAACTCCTTCACCTTCGTGACGCACACCGCCCTCGACGAAGGCCTCCCCGAACGCCTCGCCCTCGGCAAGCGGTTCCTCCCGATCCGCGACACCCGGCGCGTCACCAAGGCGGACATGCGCGAGAACGACGCCATGCCGCACGTCGAGGTCGACCCCGACACCTTCACCGTCCGCATCGACGGAGACGTCGTCGAACCCGCCCCGGCCGTGGAACTCCCCATGGCCCAGCGGTACTTCCTGTTCTGAACGGAGCAGGGGGACGATGAACCGCGCCGCGCTGCTGCTGCTCGCCGACGGCCGCTTCCCCGCCGGGGGCCACGCCCACTCCGGAGGGGCCGAGGCGGCCGTCACGGCGGGCCGCATCACCGGCCCCGGCACGCTCGAGGAGTTCTGCCGGGGCAGGCTGCACACCACGGGCCTGGTGGCCGCGGCGCTCGCCGCCGCGGCCGCCGCGGGCGCCGACCCGCTCGCACTGGACGAGGCCGCCGACGCCCGTACCCCCTCGCCCGCGCTGCGGCAGACCGCCCGCCGCCTCGGCCGCCAGATGACGCGGGCCGCCCGCGCCGCC